>NZ_JBOFOC010000112.1:0-14732 GCF_051659245.1 Microbulbifer sp. | reverse complement strand
TGGCCGCGATCGGAGGAGCTACGAAGCAATGCCGATCGCGGCCATGGGCCGCTCCTACACTAACCACTAATCACTCGCCTCACCTTGCGCCTGCGCCGCCGTCCGCTGCGCAGCCGCTCCAGCGCCCATTGGATATGCTCCGCCACCAGCGGTGTCGCCCCCAGCAGCGCATTCTCCAGTTCCGCAATCACCTCCGCAGTCGCTTCACCATTACCCAGCGCCACCGCCAGGTTGCGCCGCCAGCGCTCGTAGCCGATACGCCTTATCGCCGAGCCCTCGGTCCTGCGCAGGAACTCCTCCTCGCTCCAGCGGAATAATTGCAGCAAATCGCCGTCGTCCAGGCCGTGGCGAGGGTGGAAATCACCCTCGGCGGTGGGTTTGGCGAACTTGTTCCAGGGGCAGATGATCTGGCAGTCGTCGCAGCCGAAGACCCGGTTGCCCATGGGCTCGCGGAATTCCTCGGGAATCGCGCCCTTGTTCTCAATGGTGAGATAGGAAATGCAGCGGCGCGCATCCAGCTGGTAGGGGCCGACAAAGGCGTCGGTGGGGCAGACCTTGAGGCAGGCGGTGCAGTCGCCGCACTGGTTCGGCTCCTCGCTCCCGTCCACGGGCAGCGCCAGGTTGGTGTAGATCTCGCCGAGGAAAAACCAGGAGCCGGCGCCGGAGTTGATCACCATGCAGTTCTTGCCGATCCAGCCCAGCCCCGCTTTTTCCGCCAGCGCGCGCTCCATCACCGGGGCGCTGTCGGTGAAGGCGCGGCCGGAGGATTTGATGCCGTGTTCCTCGCACCAGGCGTCGATTTTCTGCGCCAGTTGCGCGAGGCGCTTGCGGATCAGCTTGTGGTAGTCCCGCCCGGTGGCGTAGCGGGACACGTAGGCCTTGCTGGAATCCTTCAGAACCCGCACCGGCTGGGTATCCGGGGGCAGGTAGTCGAGCCGCGCGCTGATCGCGCGCAGGGTGCCCGGGTGCAGCAGCTCCGGCCGCCAGCGCTTTTCGCCGTGGGCGCCCATCCACTCCATATCGCCGTTATAGCCCTTCGCCAGCCACTCGCGCAGGCGCTCGCCGTGCCGCTCCAGGTGGCAGTCGGTGATGCCGATCTGTTGGAAACCCAACTCGCGGCCCCAGACCTTGATCCGGGCCGCCAGTTCGGCGAGCGGGGGAACTTTCATCGAGTGTTCGGATGATATAATTCCGCCTATTTTGCCACAGATTACTTTTTAACCGTATCGGGAGCCCCATGCACATCCAGCCCTCCGCCCTGCCACAACCCCTGTACAGCGCAGAATCGGTGCGGGCGCTCGACCGCCGGGCGATGGTGGCGCTGGACATTCCCTCCATCGCGCTGATGAAGCGCGCCGGCCGCGCGGCCTTTGCCGAGCTTCAGCGGCGCTGGCCGGAAGCCAAGCGGCTGCAGGTCTTCTGCGGCGGCGGCAACAACGGCGGCGATGGCTATGTGATCGCCGCGCTGGCGGCACAGAAGCAGATACCGGTGACCGTTTACGCCTGTGTGGCGCCGGACCAGTTGAAAGGCGATGCGCTGGAGGCCTGCCGCTTCGCCGGACGCGAGGGCGCGCATATCGTGACCTCCCCGCTGGAAATGGATGCGGACGACGGCGATACCGTCACCGTGGACGCGCTGTTGGGCACCGGCTTCCAGGGACCGCTGCGCGAGAATGTCGCCGCTGCGGTGGAGCGGATCAACCGCGCCGCAGGCCCGGTGCTGGCGGTGGATATCCCCTCCGGTCTCAGCGCCGATACCGGCAGCGCGGAGCAGGCGGTGCGCGCGGATGCCACCGTCACCTTTATCGGCCGCAAGTTTGGTCTCCACTGTGGTCGCGGCCCCGCGCTCTGCGGCGAGGTGGTATTCGAGAGCCTGGGCGCGCCGGACAGTGTGTACGGCGATTTGCAGCCCCTGGCCCGGCGCTACGACAGCGACAGCCTGGTGCGGCTGCCGCGGCGCGCCGCGAACAGCTACAAAAACCAGTTCGGCCACATTCTGGTCGTCGGCGGCGACAACGGCTTCGGCGGCGCCGCGCTGATGGCGGCGGAGTCGGCGGCGCGCGCCGGCGCAGGCCTCATCACCCTGGCCACCCGGCCGGAGCATCTGGCCGCGGCCCTCACCCGCTGCCCGGAAGTGATGGTCCACCCGGTGATCTCCGGCCAGGAACTGGAGCCGCTGCTGGAATCCCCCGACGTGATAGCCGTGGGCCCCGGCCTCGGCCGCGCGCCCTGGGGAGAGCAATTGCTGGCTCGCGCCGGGCGCGCGCAGGCGCCCATGGTGCTGGATGCGGATGCATTGAATATTCTCGCCGGCGGCAGGGTGCTGGCGGGCCTGAAGCGGGACGACTGGGTGCTCACCCCTCACGTGGGCGAGGCCGCGCGGCTGCTGGATTGCGATACGGCTGAAGTCCTCGCCGACCCCCGCGCGGCGGCGATTGCAATTCAGCAGAAATTCAGCGGCGTGGTGATACTAAAGGGAGCCGGCACCCTGATTGCCCACGCCGGCGGCGTGGACCTGATCAACAGCGGCAACCCGGGCATGGCCTCCGGCGGTATGGGCGATCTGCTCACTGGCGTCGTCGCCGCGCTGATCGGCCAGGGAATGGACATCGTCGAGGCGGCGCGGCTGGCGGTATGGCTGCACGGCGAGGCGGGCAACCGCGCGGCGGAAGACGGTCAGCGCGGCCTGCTGGCCACCGACCTGTTGCCCTGGGTGCGGCGGCTGGTGGATTGATGGCAGTGGAACTGAATTTGCGGCTTGAGGACGAAGAGGCCACCGTGGCCGCGGGAGAATCCCTGGGCCGCGCCTGCCTGGCCACCGGTCTGCGCGAAGGCCTGGTGGTATTTCTGCGCGGGCAACTGGGTGCCGGCAAAACCACTTTCTGCCGCGGAGTGCTGCGCGCCTTCGGCCATCGGGGCGCGGTCAAGAGCCCTACCTACACCCTGGTGGAGCCCTACGAGCTGGGTGCGCAGCGGGTCTTCCACTTCGACCTGTACCGCCTGGGGGACGCCGAAGAGCTGGAGTTTATGGGGGTGCGGGACTACTTCACCCCGCACAGCCTGAGCCTGGTGGAGTGGCCGGAGCGCGGCGCCGGTGTGCTGCCGGACGCGGACCTGCTGGCGGAATTGGAGGTGGCCGGCCGCGGTCGGCAGCTACATGTACGGGCGCAGTCGGATGCCGGTTCGGCCGCGCTGACGGCTGCGCAGAAACTGCTATAAAAGAACCGGGAAATAGCCACGGAATAGCGGAATAATGATCAGGGCGTTAACTTTCGGATTGTTTTGCTTTGTTTCCGTCGCGGCGCAGGCCGCGACGGAAGTGGATGGGGTTCGCCTGTGGCGCGCGCCGGATCACACGCGCCTGGTGTTCGACCTGAGCGGGCCCGCGGAACACAAGCTGTTCACCCTGAGCGGGCCCCACCGGGTGGTGATCGATGTGGAGGACACCAACCTGGGCGCGCAGCTGGACGAACTGCAACTGGAAGACACCCCCATCGAGCGCCTGCGCCACGGCCGCCACAACAAAAAAGACCTGCGGGTGGTATTGGACCTCAAGCAGCAGGTCAAGCCGCGCAGCTTTGCCCTGCGCCGCCACGAGCAGTTGCCGGACCGGCTGGTGATCGATCTCTACGACCAGGTGCGGAGCGAGGAAAAGACCCTGCAGCAGGTGAGCCGGGAGCGGGATATCGTGATCGCCATCGACGCCGGCCACGGCGGCGAGGACCCGGGAGCGCTGGGCCCCGGCGGCCTGCGCGAGAAGGATGTGGTGCTGGCGATCAGCAAGGCGCTGCACAAAAGCATCGGTCAAAAACGCGGCTTCTCCGCCAAGCTGGTGCGCACTGGCGACTACTATATTCCGCTGCGCGAGCGGGTGAAGAAGGGTCGCCAGTTGCGCGCCGACCTGTTTGTCTCCATTCACGCGGACGCCTTCCACAACAAGAATGCCCGTGGTGCCGGCGTCTACGCGGTGTCCTCCCGCGGCGCCACCAGTGAGACAGCGCGCTTCCTGGCCCAGCGGGAGAACGAATCCGATCTGATCGGGGGAGCCGGCAGCCTGAGCCTGGGCGACAAGGACGACACCCTGGCCGGAGTGCTGCTCGACCTGTCGATGACCGCCACCATGAACGCCAGTCTGGATATTGGCGCCAGCGTGCTCGGCGCCATCGGCGGCTTCACCCATCTGCACAAGAAGCGGGTGGAACAGGCCAACTTCTCCGTTCTGCGCTCGCCGGACGTGCCCTCGATCCTGGTGGAGACCGGCTTCATTACCAACCCCCAGGAAGCGCGGCGCCTGCGCGACCCGAATTTCCAGCGCCGGCTGGCGGAAAAACTCAGCGAGGGTATAGTGGCGCACTTCACCGCCCGCCCGCCGGCTGGCAGCTGGCTGTCCGCCAACCGCGACAAGGTGGATCGCCGCCACACTATCGCTCGCGGCGAGACCCTCTCCAGCATCGCCGCGCGGTACAATGTCTCCGTCGGCTCGCTGAAAGAGGCCAACGGCATAGACAGCACGGTGATCCGTGTGGGGCAGACCCTGGCCATCCCTTCCGGCTGAAGGGTTGGCCTCTGAATACGAAAAATGCCGTAGGAGCGGGCCCAGCCCCCGAACAGAGTTTGATCGCGGGCATGGCCCGCTCCTACAGGGGCAGTTCCCGCTAAACTTGTTTGTAATTTTTATGTCCGACAAAATCCGGCAATTATCCCCTCGTCTCGCCAACCAGATCGCCGCCGGCGAAGTGGTGGAGCGACCTGCGTCAGTAATCAAGGAGCTGCTGGAAAACAGTCTCGACGCCGGCGCCACGCGGCTGGAAGTGGATATCGACAGCGGCGGTATCAAGCGCATCCGGATTCGCGACAACGGCAAGGGCATCGACAAGGAAGACCTGCCTTTGGCCCTGGCTCGCCACGCCACCTCCAAGATCCACGCACTGGAGGATCTGGAGTCGGTGGCCTCTCTGGGTTTTCGCGGTGAGGCGCTGGCCAGTATTTCCTCGGTGGCGCGCCTGCAGCTGACCAGCAGCCGCGACGAATCCGGAAAGGGCTGGCAGGTCAGCGCGGAGGGCCGCGAGATGCAGGCGCAGCTGGCCCCGGCGGCGCACCCTCGGGGCACCACCGTGGATGTGCGCGACCTCTTCTTCAATACCCCGGCGCGGCGCAAGTTCCTGCGCACCGAGAAAACCGAATTCAACCGCGTCGACGACACCGTCAAACGCCTGGCCCTGTCCCGTTTCGACGTGTCCATCAGCCTGCGCCACAACGGCAAAGGTGTGCACAATCTGCGCGCCGGCAGCGGGCGGGTGGAGATGGAGCGGCGCGTGGCGCAGCTGTGCGGCCCGGCGTTTATGCAGAACGCGCTGCATATCGAGGTGGAGCGCAGCGGCCTGCGCCTGTGGGGCTGGGTGGCGGAACCGGCCTTCTCCCGCTCCCAGGCGGACCTGCAGTTCTTCTACGTCAACGGCCGCGCCATCCGCGACAAGGTGGTGAGCCACGCGGTGCGCCGCGCCTTCGCCGATGTACTCTACCACGGCCGCCACCCGGCGTTCGTGCTCTACCTGGAGCTGGACCCGGCCTCGGTGGACGTGAATGTGCACCCCACCAAGCACGAGGTGCGCTTCCGCGACAGCCGGCTGGTGCACGACTTCCTGTTCGGTTCCCTGCACCGGGCGTTGGCGGATGTCAGGCCCGGGCAACGGGAGGAGCGCGAACAGCCGGAAATCGAAACCGTCAGCGGTATCGCCGCCGGCGAATTCGCCGGCCAGCAGAAAATGCCGCTGCCTTCCCGGCCTTCGCCGGGGGATCTGCAGCAGCAGATGCAGAATTACGGCACTCTGCATCAGCCATACAACGGCGTGGCCGAAGCTGCACCTCCGGCCTCCTCGCAATCGGGCGCTGCTGCGCAGCGCGTGCCGAGCTGGAGCTCGGCGGTCCCGGGCAGCTCCGCGCTCCCACCTGAAACCGGCGAAGAGGAAACGCCGCCCCTCGGCTACGCCCTGGCCCAGCTCCACGGCATCTACATCCTGGCCCAGAACGAACAGGGCCTGATTGTGGTGGATATGCACGCGGCCCACGAGCGCATCGTCTACGAACAGATGAAGGCCGCCCACGCCGCCGGCGGCGTTCGCGCGCAGCCGCTGCTGGTGCCGGTGAGTCTCGCGGTGAGCCAGCGCGAAGCGGACTGTTTCGAGGAGCGCTCCGAAGTGTTCACCGCCCTGGGCTTCGTGTTGCAGCGGGCGGGACCGGAAACTCTTCTGGTGCGCCAGGTTCCGGCGCTGCTGCACGGGGCGCCGGTGGAACAGCTGGTGCGCGATGTGCTCTCGGACTTGTTGGCCCAGGGCGGCAGCGACCGCATCGGCGAGCGCATCAACGAGATACTGTCCACCATGGCCTGCCACGGCTCGGTGCGTGCCAATCGCCGCCTGACCGTGCCGGAGATGAACGCCCTGTTGCGGGATATGGAGCGTACCGAGCGCAGCGGCCAGTGTAACCACGGCCGGCCCACCTGGACCCAGGTGAAGCTGGCGGATATGGATAAGTGGTTCATGAGGGGGCAATAGGATGAACGTAAGTTGGCCGCCCCGCGCCTCCACCCAGGTGAAGCTGGCGGATATGGATAAGTGGTTCATGAGGGGGCAGTGAATAATGCGGAATGCGGAATGCGGAATGCGGAATGATGAATGCGGAGTGAGGAATGCGGAATGCCGCAGGCCATTTTCCTGATGGGGCCTACGGCCTCCGGCAAGACCGGCCTGGCCATGGCGCTCGCCGAGCACCTGCCGGTGGAGCTGATCAGTGTGGACTCGGCGCAGGTCTACCGCGGGCTGGATATCGGCGCGGCCAAGCCTTCAGCGGAAGAGCTGGCGCGCCATCCCCACCGGCTGATCGATATCTGCGATCCCGGTGAGGCCTATTCCGCCGGCCGCTTCCGCGAGGACGCGCTGGCGGCCATGGCGGAAATTGCGGCGGCGGGAAAGATTCCACTGTTGGTGGGGGGAACCATGCTGTATTTTCGCGCTCTATTGCACGGTATGGCAGAGTTGCCCACGGCCGATCCCGCGGTGCGAGCGGAAATCGAGGCGCGCGCGGCGAAGGAGGGTTGGCCCGCGCTGCACCGGGAGTTGGCGCAGGTGGACCCGGAACTGGCAGCGGAACTGCACCCCAACCATTCGGTGCGTATCGAGCGCGGCCTGGAAGTCTACCGGCTGACCGGCAGACCCCTATCGCAACTGCGCCGCGAACAGCATCGGGATTCGGTGGCCGGGCACTACCGGTTGAGACAGTTGGCCCTGCTGCCCCGGGACCGGGCCCTGCTGCACGAACGCATCGCCGGGCGCTTCCGGCGCATGCTGGAAAAGGGGCTGGTGGAGGAGGTGGCGGCGCTCCGCGACCGTGGCGATCTGCATCCGGACCTGCCCGCAATCCGCGCGGTGGGGTACCGCCAGGTGTGGCAGTACCTGGAGGGTGAAATCAGCTACGACGAGATGGTGGAGGCGGGAATTGCCGCCACCCGCCAACTGGCCAAGCGGCAGCTGACCTGGCTGCGCCGCTGGCCGGACCTGGCGGGTGTTTACGCGCAGGAGCCCGGGGGCCGGGTGCGCGAAAATGACGAAATATTGGCGGAAGCCTTGAAATTTCTCGCCTGAGCAGCCATAACGTCTGTGGGCGAGACCTACTCAGTCAGTTTTTCACGAGTCCGGCAATTTCCGGCTCTTTTTTTGTACGCATTCAACCAATCTGCTTGGCTCGCGGCTTTTCGCGGGCACGGTTATTGACTGCACAACGCGCTTTATCTTGACAAGGAGAAAAAAGATGTCAAAAGGGCACAGCTTACAAGACCCTTACCTTAACGTACTGCGCAAAGAGCGCATCCCGGTTTCTATCTACCTGGTTAACGGCATCAAGCTTCAGGGGCAAATAGAATCTTTTGATCAGTTTGTGGTTCTGCTGAAAAACACCGTCAGCCAAATGGTATACAAACACGCCATTTCCACTATAGTTCCGTCCCGTGCGGTGCGCGTGCCGCTGCTCAACCCGGCGGCGCAGCAGGGGGCCGGCGCGGAGGGCCAGGGGGAAGGTGGCGAGCGGGAAACTTTCGGCTGATCCCATCCAAACCGACACCTCCCGGCTGGGGGACGGCAGACAGAGGCCCAATGGGCCTCTGTCTGCTGTCCCCTGCCTCCCGCCTTCTGAAACGCCGTCTTCTGAAACGAGAGTTACCTTTGTTTTTTGACCGACCGGAATCCGGAGAGCTCGCGGTGCTGGTGCATCTGGAGCTGTCCGCTGTCGACAGCCCAGACGATCCGCGTGAATTCGAGGAGCTGGCCCTTTCCGCCGGTGCCGATCCCGTGGCCTTTATCTTCGGCCAGCGCTCTGCGCCGGACCCCAAGTCTTTTGTCGGCCGCGGCAAGCTGGAGGAAATCCAGGGGGCGGTAGAGGAGCACGGCGCTGAACTGGTGATCTTCGACCACAGCCTGTCCCCCAGCCAGGAACGCAATCTCGAAAGAGAGCTGCGCTGCCGGGTGCTGGACCGCACCGGGCTGATTCTGGATATCTTCGCCCAGCGCGCCCGCACCCACGAGGGCAAGCTGCAGGTGGAGCTGGCGCAGCTGCGCCATATGGCCACCCGCCTGGTGCGCGGCTGGACCCACCTGGAGCGGCAGAAGGGCGGTATCGGCCTTCGCGGTCCCGGCGAGACCCAACTGGAAACCGACCGCCGCCTGCTGCGCGCGCGCATCGACTCCATCGAGAAAAAACTGGAAAAGGTGCGCCGCCAGCGCGAGCAGGGCCGCCGCGCCCGCTCCCGCGCCGAGGTGGCCACCGTCTCCCTGGTGGGCTATACCAACGCCGGCAAGTCCACCCTGTTCAACCGCCTCACCGACGCGGACGTCTATGTGCGCGACCAGCTCTTCGCCACCCTGGACCCCACCATGCGCCGGGTGGAGCTGCCCAGTGTCGGCGCGATGATCCTGGCGGACACCGTGGGCTTCGTTTCCCACCTGCCGCACCGCCTGGTGCAGGCGTTCCGGGCCACCCTGGAGGAGGCCGCCAGTGCGACCCTGCTGCTGCACGTGGTGGACGCCTCGGCGGAGGACCGCCTGCACCTGATGGAAGAGGTGCAGAGTGTGCTGGCGGAAATCGACGCCGGCGACCTGCCGCAACTGGTGGTGTATAACAAAATTGATCTGCTCGAAGACAGTGAGCCGCGCATTGAGCGTGACGACCGCGGAGTGCCGCGCGCGGTGTGGCTGTCCGCCGCCAGCGGTGCGGGCTGCGACCTCCTGATCGAGGCCGTCGCCGAGCGCCTGGGCGAGCAGATGGTGAGCGGGCTGTTGGTGACTGGCCCGCAGCAGTCGCGCCTGCGGGCCCAGCTGTATGAGATCAACGCGGTGCAGAATGAGCACTTCCGCGACAACGGCGACTGCGAGTTGCAACTGTTGTTGCCCCGCAGCGACCTGCAGCGTCTGCTGGCGCCCTATGGCGGCGGGGACGACGGGCCGCGCTGGCAGCCCGAGGAGCGGCCGTGATTCTGTGCTGAACAATGCTAGAATCTCGCCTCGAGCGATAAAGGTTAACGATCAGAGTTGGAGTATCTAAATGGCCTGGAACGAACCGGGTGGTAACAACAAGGATCCCTGGGGCGGTGGCAACCGCAATGGCGGTGGTCCGCCGGATCTGGACGAGCTGCTGCGCAAGCTGCAGCAGAAACTGAACGGCCTGTTTGGCGGCGGCTCCGGCCCGGCCGGTGGCGGCCAGGGCAAATTTCCCTGGGCACTGGTGGTTATCGTGGTGGCGGTCCTCTACGGTCTGTTGGGCTTCTACCAGGTCAACGCCAACGAGGCCGCGGTGGTACTGCGCCTGGGCAAGTACCACACCACCGAGACCGCCGGCCTGCACTGGAACCCGCCGCTGGTCGACAGCGTCACCAAAGTGAATATGACCGAGGTGCGCACCGAGCGCACCACCGGGCAGATGCTCACCGAGGATGCCAATATCGTCGACGTAGTGCTCCAGGTGCAGTGGCATGTCGACAACGGGGAGGCCTACGTGCTGCGCGTGCGCGACCCGCTGAAGAGCCTGCAGGAGGCCACCGACAGCGCCCTGCGCCACGTGGTGGGCTCCACCAGCCTCAACGGGGTCATTTCCCAGAAACGTACCGAGGTATCCGCCGACACCCAGGAGCGCCTGCAGGATTACCTGGATCTCTACCAGACCGGTATCAAAATCGACGTGGTCAACCTCACCGACGCCAAGGCGCCGCGGGAAGTACAGGATGCCTTCGACGACGTCACCAAGGCGCGGGAGGACGAGGTGCGCCTGCAGAACGAAGCCCAGGCCTACGCCAACCAGGTGATCCCGGTGGCGCGCGGTCGGGCGCAGCGGATCATCGAAGAGGCCGAGGCGTACAAATCCCGCGTGGTGGAGAGTGCGCGCGGTGAAGCGGTACGCTTCGAGAAGCTGCTCGCCGAATACGAGCGCGCCCCCCAGGTCACCCGCGAGCGCCTGTATCTGGACGCGGTGCAGCAGGTGATGTCCAGTGCGTCGAAAGTGATGGTGGACGTGGAGGGGGGTAACAACATGATGTACCTGCCCCTGGATAAGTTGGGCCGGGAGAGCGGCGCCCGGGCGGTGCAGAGCAGGGAAGTATCACCGGTAGTGATCGACGAGATCTACCAGCGGGTGGTCGACCGCCTGCGCACCGAGGCCGCCAACAGCCGCCGCAGCCAGAATGTCCGCTAAGGGGGTGAGGGAATGAACAACAGAACACTGGTTATTGTCGCCGCGCTGCTGCTCGCGGTGCTGGCGATCTCCTCCAGCGCCTTTGTGGTCAAGGAAACCGAAAAGGCGGTGCTGCTGAGGTTTGGGGAGTTGGTCCGCACCGACTACGAACCCGGGCTCTACTTTAAGCTTCCGCTGGTGCACGAGCTGCGCAAGTTCGACGCGCGTATCCAGACGGTGGACTCCAGTCCGGTGCGCATGCTGAACAGCGAAAACAAGTTCATGATGGTGGATTCCTACGCCAAGTACCGGATCTCCGACGTGGCGCGCTTCTACGTCGCCACCCGTGGCGATCAGCGCAACGCTGTTCGTCTGCTGGCGGAGCAGGTCAACGACCGCCTGCGCAACCAGTTCGGCGTGCGCGACCTGCACGAGGTGGTCAGCGGCCAGCGGGACCAACTGATGGCGAATATCACCAAAAACCTCAACCAGGTGGCGCGGACGAGCCTGGGGGTGGAGGTGATCGACGTGCGGGTCAAGCGCATCGACCTGCCGCCGGAAGTGTCCGAGTCGGTGTTCCAGCGCATGCGCGCCGGGCGTGAACTGGAGGCCCGCGACCACCGCGCCAAGGGTGAGGAGGCCAGCGAGCGCATCCGCGCCGACGCCGACCGCCAGAAGGTGGTGATCCAGGCCGAGGCCTACCGCCAGTCGGAGGAGATCCGCGGTGCCGGCGACGCCGAGGCTGCGGCCATCTATGCGGGAGCCTTCAACAAGAACCCGGAGTTCTACCGCTTCACCCGCAGCCTTCATGCCTACAAGTCGTCCTTCAACGACAAGTCGGACATGCTGCTGGTGGACCCGGAGAGCGACTTCTTCCGCTACCTGAAGGACCCGGAGGGCAGGTAACTTTTTACCGGGACCGGGACCCGGGACCGCGGAGCTCCAGCTCCGCCCGCGGGCCGCAGGCCCGCCGTCCCCCTCGCAAGCGGGCGCGGGCCAAAACCCCTACCTCCCCGCAGACACTTGATGGTAAAATCACGCAAACCGGGCCGCCGCCCGGTTTTTTAATGTGGGCCATCCATGCATGGCCCCCACCCAGTGCCCCCGGCGCTTTTGTGTGTGGGACGAGACCGTGTGGGAAGAACTGGCGCGGGCGTTTTGCCTGCTGCTGATAATCGAGGGGCTGCTGCCCTTCCTCTATCCCGAGCGCTGGCGCCGGTTGGTGCAGCGGTTGGCGACTGTGGACAACCGCAGCCTGCGCACCGCGGGGCTGGTCTGCATGCTGGCCGGCCTGGCCCTCCTCTACTTACTGCGTTGATGACAGCTTTTTCACTATGACCCGAGCCGATCGCTGGATGCTGCCGGATGGCATCGCGGAAATCCTCCCCGCCGATGCCGTGCAGATAGAAACCCTGCGCCGCCGCCTGCTGGACCTCTACCACAGCTGGGGCTACGAACTGGTCATTCCGCCCATGGTGGAGTTCACCGATTCCCTGCTGGTCGGCATGGGCCGCGAACTTGAACTCAGCACCTTCAAGGTCACCGACCAGTTGTCCGGACGCACTCTCGGCATCCGCGCGGATATCACCCCCCAGGCCGCGCGCATCGACGCTCACAGCTTCCCCCGCGCCGGCGCCAACCGGCTCTGCTACGCCGGGCAGGTACTGCACACCCGTCCGCGCACCCCGATGGGCTCGCGCGCGCCCATCCAGATCGGAGCGGAACTCTACGGTGTGGAGAGCCTGGGGGCGGACCTCGAAGTCATCTCCCTGATGCTGGAGAGCCTGCTCGCCGCCGGTGTGCAGCAGATTCACCTGGACCTCGGCCATGTGGCCATCTACCGCAGTCTGGCGCAGGTGGCGGGCCTGGACGACGAGCAGTGGCGGGAACTCTTCGCCCTGTTGCAGAGCAAGGCCAGCGCCGATATCCAGCGCTGGGTGGCGGACAATGTCAGCGAGCCCCGCGCGGCGGTCTGGCTGCGCGAACTGCCGAGGCTGGCCGGCGGCCGCGAATGCCTGGCCCACGCGCGGGACCTCTTCGGCGGCGCCCCGGCGCCCCTCGGCCAGGCGCTGGCGGATCTGCAGCGCGTCGCCGACTCCCTGGCCCAGCGCTACCCCGCGGTGGAACTGTTTTTCGACCTGAGCGAAGTGCGCGGCTACGACTACGAGACCGGATTGGTGTTCGCCGCCTACACACCAGGCCACGGCCAGGCGCTGGCCAATGGCGGCCGCTACAATGGCATCGGCGCGGTGTTCGGCCGCGAGCGGGCGGCCACCGGGTTCAGTACCGACCTGGTGGCGCTCAACACCCTGGGCAGGGAGCCGGAACCCCAGGCCGGAGCCATCCTGGCGCCGGCGGGTGACGGCGAGGCTCTGTGGTGCGCGGTGGAAAAACTGCGCCGGCAGGGGGAGGTGGTAATCGGTGCGCTGCCGGACGGGGCCGAGGGCGAGCTGCTCGCCCGCTGCGACCGCGAGCTGGTACTGGAAAATGGCGACTGGGTGGTGAAGCCGCGCGGCTGACGCCCGGATTAGGATTGATTGAACGTGTAGGAGCGGGCCACGCCCGCGATCGATGGCGCCACGGTACCCGATCGCGGGCATGGCCCGCTCCTACAGAAAACTTTTGAGTTAGAGACTGACGTAAATGGGCAAGAATGTAGTGGTGCTGGGCACTCAGTGGGGCGATGAGGGCAAGGGCAAGATCGTCGACCTGCTGACGGAAAAGGTGGCACTGGTGGTGCGTTTTCAGGGCGGCCACAACGCCGGCCACACCCTGGTGATCGACGGCGAGAAAACCGTGCTGCACCTGATTCCGTCCGGCGTGCTGCGCCCCGGCGTCACCTGCCTGATCGGCAACGGGGTGGTGCTCTCCCCGGAGGCCCTGATTGCGGAAATGACCGAGCTGGAAGCCAGGGGCGTGCCGGTGCGCGAACGCCTGCGCCTATCCCCGGCCTGCCCGTTGATCCTGCCGGTGCACGTGGCCCTGGATCGGGCGCGGGAAAAGGCCCGCGGCTGCAAGGCCATCGGCACCACCGGCCGCGGCATAGGCCCCGCCTACGAGGACAAGGTGGCCCGCCGCGGCCTGCGCCTCGGGGACCTGTGCAACTGGAGCAACTTCTGCGAACAGCTGAAGGAGCTGCTCGAATACCACAACTTCTCCCTCACCCAATACTACAAAGTTGACCCGGTGGACTACGACACCATGGTCGCCGAGGCCGCGGTGTGGCGCGAGCAACTGGTGCCGATGATCTCCGATGTGGCGGACATGCTGCACTGCGCCCGCGAGCGCGGCGAACATATCCTGTTCGAGGGCGCCCAGGGTTCCCTGCTGGACATCGACCACGGCACCTACCCGTTTGTGACCTCCTCCAACACCACCGCCGGCGGCACTGCCACCGGTTCCGGCTTCGGCCCCCTGTACCTGGACTATGTGCTGGGGATCACCAAGGCCTATACCACCCGCGTGGGCGGCGGACCGTTCCCCACCGAGCTGGGCTGTGACGTGGGCCGCCACCTGGGCGAAAAGGGCCACGAGTTCGGCGCCACCACCGGCCGCCAGCGCCGCACCGGCTGGTTCGACGCCATCGCCGTGCGCCACGCGATCCGCATCAACAGCATCTCCGGCCTGTGCCTGACCAAGCTGGACGTGCTGGACGGCCTGGAAGAAGTGAAAATCTGTATCGGCTACCGCAACAGCGCCGGGGAGGAAGTGCCGGTTCCGTTCGACGCCGCCGGTTGGGAGGGCGTGGAGCCCGTGTACGAGTCACTGCCGGGCTGGACCGATACCACCTTCGGCGTGCGCCGCGAGGCGGACCTGCCGGACAATGCGCGCGCCTACATCGCCCGCATCGAAGAGCTGGTGGGCGCGCCCATCGATATCATCTCCACCGGCCCGGACCGCAACGAGACCATCGTGCGCGAGTCCTCGGCGCTGTGTGAAATGGGCATCCATAACCCCAGCCGCTAGTGTGGTGTAAGGTACTAAATGCTGATATCAGCAGTTAGTACCTTACAACACAC
>NZ_JBOFOC010000111.1:0-13320 GCF_051659245.1 Microbulbifer sp. | reverse complement strand
GCCGCGCGCACCGCCCGAATCCCGAATCCCGAATCCCGAATCCCGAATCCCGAATCCCGAATCCCGAATCCCGAATCCCGAATCCCGAGTCCCGAGTCCCAAAAATCCTACCAGCCGCAATTTCTGTCCCTGTTCTGTTCTCCCAGATAGGCCATCAACGGCTGGAAATAATCGATAATCGCCGATGCGTCCAGTTCCCGTTGGCCGGTCAGCGCTTCCATCGCATCGGGCCAGGGTTTGCTGGCGCCCATGGCGAGCATTGTGCGCAGCTTTTCACCGGCCGCGTCGTTTTTATAGATGGAGCAGCGGTGCAGCGGGCCGGTTTCTCCGGCCGCTTCGCAGAGGGCGCGGTGGAACTGGAACTGCTGGATACGCGCGAGGAAGTAGCGCGCGTAGGGGGTATTGCCCGGGATATGGTACTTGGCGCCCGGATCGAAATTGGCCTCGGAGCGCTCCACCGGCGCCTCGATGCCCTGGTACTCCTCGCGCAGCTCCCACCAGGCCTTGTTGTAATCCCCCGGTTGCACCTCGCCGTTGAACACCTGCCAGCGCCACTTGTCCACCAGCAGGCCAAAGGGCAGGAAGGCGATCTTGTCCAGGGCCTGCTGCATCAGGTAACCCAGGTCCTTGTCCTCGCTGGGCACCTCGTTCATCAGGTCGATCTGCTTCAGGTATTTCGGGGTGATGGACAGCGCAATGGTGTCGCCCACCGCTTCGTGGAAACCGTCGTTGGCACCCTCCTTGTACAGGAAAGGCTGGTCCTTGTAGATGCGCTGGTAGAAGTTGTGCCCCAGCTCGTGGTGAATGGTGACGAAGTCCTCACTGGTTTTCTGGATGCACATCTTGATGCGCACATCGTCCTGGCCGTCCATATTCCACGCGCTGGCGTGGCACACGACATCGCGGTCCCGGGGTTTGGTGAACTGGGAACGCTCCCAGAAAGTCTCCGGCAGAGGCTCGAAGCCGAGCGAGGTGAAGAACTGCTCGCCCACCTTGACCATGTCCTTCTCGCTCATGCCGGAGTCCACCACCAACTGGGTCAGGTCGTAGGGCGCCTGCATGTCTTCGTCTTTCACCAGTTCGTAGATGTTGCCCCACTCCTGGGCCCACATATTGCCCAGCAGGTGTGCGGGTATCTTGCCCTGGGGCGGTACCACATCGTCGCCGTAGTGCTCGTTCAACTTGGCGCGCACATGGCAGTGCAGCGCCTCGTACAGCGGCTTGACCTTGTTCCACTGCGCGTCCATATCCTCGGCAAAGGCGTCCGGGGCCATATCGTACTTGGAACGCCACATCACGCTCAGGTTGTCGTAACCCAGCTCCTCGGCGCCGGCGTTGCCGATCTCCACCTGGCGCTGGTACAGGGGCTTCATGGGCGGCGAGACCTCGCGCCAGCCCACCCACAGCTCTTTCAGCAACTCCGGATCGCGGTTCTCGGCCATGACCCGCCCCATTTCGGTGAGGCCGTAACACTTCTCCCCGCCGCCCTCTTCCCTGCAGTATTTGCCGGAGCCGTACATGCCCTGCAGCTTGGAGCCGATCTGCGCCAGTTCCGCGGTCAGTTCGGGGGCCCTGGGTGCCGGGAACACCAGCCCCTGCTTGAGCATTGTGAGCTGGCGGCGGGTTTCCGGGTCCAGATCCAGGTCGTCGAACCTGGCCGCCTCGGAGGCCAGCTCCACAGCCATGGCGGTGTAGCGCTCGTTGGCCAGGGATTCCACATACTGGGAGTCCACATTGATATAGGTGGAAGCCAGCCAACTGGCGTGACTCGACTCCTCGGCCATCTCCTCCAGGCGCGCCTGGGCGTCGTCCAGGAAGGCCCTGGCGTCCTCCGCGGTCAGGTTTGCGGCTTTGTCGGTGCCGTTCGCTTCGGCAGCGGCCGCGGTCGGCTCGGCGGGTTTTTGCTGTGTCTGACGGTCTTCGCAGGCTGCGAGCGCCGCGGCGACAGCCACGGCCAGGGCGAGATTCTTCATGGCTCCCTCTTTTTTTGCTATCGGGTAAACGGTCAAATATGTCACCGTTTATAACACAGGGAGCCGAGAAGAGAGTTCCTACAAGAAAAAGCAGGCAAAAATAGCGCTGGAGGCGGGGAAATCAGCACAAGAAACTTCTGTTTTCTGTCTTCTGATTTCTGTGCCCTGAAAATGGAGGCAGCCCAACCAGCACACCCTCGGCACATGATACCACTGCTACCGTTGCTCCCTTCCGGGCCTGGCGGGGTTCACAGCTGTTCATTGCGAGGGGACCGGAAGGGCCGCCATTGCAAGAGGGCGCGATTATAGAGACTCGAAGGCGCGAGTTCCAGCCCTGCTAAAAGGTTATACTCTGCGCGGCTGGAAGCCATCTCAAAAAAATAGCGAACGGATGCCGTCGGGCGCACGCGCAGCTGTTTTTAAGATGGTTTCCAGAGGCCACTTCCAAGCAAAGAGTTATTCATGCACCTGTTCGTCGACAATCTCACCAATATCGATTTCAGCTACCTGGATCACCAGCGCGGCCTGGTCGGGGAAACCTGGCTGGCCAATGCGGCGCTGGACGGCGCCCTGGACAGCCAGGGCATGGTGTGCGATTTCGGGGTGGTAAAGAAGACCCTGCGCCACTGGCTGGACGACCAACTGGACCACCGGCTGCTGGTACCCACCCGCTCGCCGCACCTCGAGTTAAAACAGGAAGACGGACAGATCGCCCTTACCTGGCACCTGGCCGACGGCGAACGGATCAACCTCTCCGGCCCCGATCAGGCCTTTGCGCTGGTAAAAGTCGAGTCGATCGACGCGGAGAGCGTCGCCGCCTGGAGCGTGCGGCAACTGACCTCCGCCTTCCCCACCAGTGTGGAGCGGCTGCGCCTGGACTTCACCTGCGAGGAAATCCCCGACTCCTACTACCATTACAGCCACGGCCTGAAGAAACACGGGGGCAACTGCCAGCGCATCGCCCACGGCCACCGCTCGCGCATCCAGGTTTTCCTGGATGGCAAACGCAGCAGCGAGTGGGAGCGCAAATGGGCGGAGCGCTGGCGCGATATCTACTTGGGTACCAGCGAGGATCTGCTGGCACAGACGGAGCGGACACTGCAATTCGCCTACTGGGCGCGACAGGGGCATTTTGCCCTGGGCATTCCCGCCGCGCGCTGCGAACTGGTGGACTGCGACACCACGGTGGAACAGCTGGCGCAGTATATCGCCGACACCATCGCCGCGGAACAGCCGGGAAAGGAAGTCAGGGTGCGCGCCTACGAAGGGCTGGGCAAGGGTGCCATCGCCTCCGCCAAAGCGTAAACGAGTGTGAGCTGTTGAACCTGATCATCCTGGAACCAAGCGATTTCGTCGGCCCGGGGCACGCGCGGCTGAGCGGCCGTCGGCAGAAACATATCCTCGAGGTGCACAGGGCGAATCCCGGCGACACTCTGCGGGTGGGGCTTCTGGATGGCGATATCGGCAGCGGCCTGGTCACGGTTCGGGAACCGGGCTTTATCGAACTGCAGGTGGAACTGCAGCGCCCTCCTCCCCCCGCCCTGCCCCTCACCCTGATCCTCGCCCTGCCGCGGCCCAAAATGCTGAAGCGCATCATAGAGCACGCCACTGCGCTGGGGGTAAAAAAGCTCTACCTGATCAACGCCTACCGCGTGGAAAAATCCTATTGGCAGAGCCCCTGGCTGACAGAGGGCAAATTGCGCGAGCAATGCCTGCCGGGTCTGGAACAGTCTGTGGATACGCGGCTCCCGCAGATCGAATTGCGCAAGCGCTTCAAGCCCTTTGTGGAAGACGAGCTATCGGAAATTGCCGCCAATTCATTAAAGCTGGTGGCCCATCCGGTCACGGACAACCCCTGCCCGGTGGATATTCGACAAAACGCCACCCTGGCGGTGGGCCCGGAGGGGGGCTTTATTCCCTACGAGGTGGAGAAGCTGCGGGAGATCGGCTTTGCCGCGGTGCATCTGGGGCCGCGTATTCTGCGTGTGGAAACGGCGCTACCGGTGCTGCTCAGCCGGCTGTATCCCGGACGGTAAGCGCTCTTACGATCAGCAGCCAGGGCGCTCAGCAGAACTCCGGCACTCCTCGCGAATAAAAAAGCCGCGTAAAAACGCGGCTGGAAAGTGGTGGCACCCGCCACCGTCTCACAGAGCGAGGCGCAGGGGGTGGTGCGCCTCTTGGGGAAAAAACAACTCGATAACAATCGAAGCGCGTCTTAAGCCGCCGCGTTTTCCGCGATCGCGGATTTCTGCAGCGCCAGCTTCGGGTCCACATACTCGTAACCCAGTACATCCGCCACTGCCTGGTAGGTCACCATGCCGGCGTGGACGTTCAGGCCTTCCAACAGGTTGGCGTCGTCCAGCAGCGCCTGCTTGGCGCCCTTGTTGGCCAGTGCCACCGCAAACGGCAGGGTGGCGTTGTTCAGGGCCATGGTGGAGGTGCGCGCGACACCGCCGGGCATATTGGCCACGCAGTAGTGCACCACGCCGTCCACCACATAGGTGGGCTCGGTGTGGGTCGTGGGCTTGGAAGTCTCGAAGCAGCCGCCCTGGTCGATGGCCACGTCCACAACCACCGCGCCTTTCTTCATCCGGCTGATTATGTCGCGGGTCAGCAGCTTGGGCGCCGCAGCTCCCGGAATCAGCACCGCGCCGATTACCAGGTCGGCCTCCAGCGCGTGTTTCTCGATCGCGTCGCCTGTGGAGTACTCGGTGCGCACCGCGCCGCCGAAGATATCGTCCAGTTCCCGCAGGCGCGGCAGGGAACGGTCGAGAATGGTCACGTCCGCGCCCATCCCCAGGGCCATCTTGGCCGCGTTGGTGCCGACCACGCCGCCACCGATAATCAGTACCCTGGCCGGGGCCACACCCGGCACACCGCCCAGCAGTACGCCGAGGCCACCCTGGGCTTTCTCCAGGTGGTGGGCGCCGCACTGCACGGACATACGGCCGGCCACTTCAGACATGGGTGCCAGCAGCGGCAGGCCGCCGCGCTTGTCGGTCACGGTTTCGTAGGCGATGCAGGTAGCGCCGGATTTCACCAACAGTTCGGTCTGCTTGGGGTCCGGAGCCAGGTGCAGGTAGGTGTACAGCAACTGGCCGGGGCGCAGCATTTCGCACTCCTGGGGCTGGGGCTCTTTCACCTTGACGATCATGTCCGCACTGGCAAAGATCTCTTCCGGCGTATCCACGATACGGCCACCGGCCTGCTCATACATTTCATCGGAGAAACCAACGGCGGCGCCGCCTTCCCTCTGCACAATCACCTCGTGACCGTTGGCGATCAGCTCCCGTACACTGGACGGGGTGAGGCCGATGCGGTACTCGTGATTCTTGATCTCTTTCGGGACACCAATCAACATTTTTCGACTCCTCGTTTTTTTCCGGCTGGCGCGCCGTTTCGGTGACGGGCACATCATCCTGCTTCTGCGATTTCGCCCAGTATAGGGGCGGGATAAAAGTGTGTTTCTGGCAGTTTTTGCATCCCTCCAGTGGAATCCACTAGAATCCACCAAAATATGACCGCTTTTTGATCAACCGGAGAGCCATCTGATGCGCAAGCGCGCCAGCGAACTGAGCACCATCGACCGCAATATCCTGCGGGTACTGCAAAAGAACGGCCGCACCAGCTATGCCGAACTGGCCCGCCAGGTGGGCCTGACCGCGACCCCCTGCGTAGAGAGAGTCAAAAGACTGGAATCGGACGGAGTGATCCAGGGCTACACCGCGCTGATCAACCCAGAGTTTCTGGATGCGGCCCTGGTGGTCTTCGTGCAGATACGCCTGAACCGCTCGGCCCAGGACGCCTTCGAGGAATTCCGCAACGCCGTGGCGGCACTGCCGGAGGTACAGGAGTGCTACCTGGTTTCAGGCAACTTCGACTACCTGATCAAGGCCCGGGTAGCGGATATGAATGCTTATCGCAAATTCTACGGAGAGACGCTGCTCAGCCTGCCGGAGGTGCTGGAATGCACCAGCTATGTGGTGATGGAGCAGGTGAAGGAGACACTCGAAGTGCCGGTGCACTACAACAGATAATGCGAAATGCGGAATACGCGATCTGATCCCGTGCTTGGCTGGCTCGCGTATTCCGCATTCCGCATTCATCATTCCGCATTAATACCTAATCCCCAGCCTGCGATAGATAAAAGCGATCACCCACACCGGGCCAATTAACAAGAACTGAAGATCCTTGAAGAAAGAGGGTTTTTTGCCCTCGATATGGTGACCGACGAACTGCAGAATCCACATCAGCACAAACAGGACCAGCGCGGTGAGCCACACCGAAAACCCCAGCCGATCCACCACCGACCAGGCCCACAGGCACACCACGCTCAAGGCCGCCATGCCCAGTGCCAGCGGGAAGGACAGCACCAGGTAGAAAAGCAAAGTGGGAATGAGCGCCACCACCGCCCAGTTCATCCAGGGAACGGCGGCCATAAAGGCGGGCTGGGGAATCGCCCACAGCAGCCCGACCACGGTGGCGTAGATCACCGGCACGGCAATCCAATGGATAGCTTTGTTGGTGGAATTCTGGTGGCTCTCGCCATACTCGGAGAACCATTGTTCGGCATTGCGCATCGTCTCGTCCTCGCCGTTCTTATTATCAGACCGATCATCTGTAACCAATGATCAATAATCAATGACCGAAAATGCCACCATGGATCACCTACGCACATAGGCCTCCAGTTGCTGCCGGTACATATCTGCCATTGTCTCGTCGAAACAACAAAAGATTATCTGCTGCGGCTCGCCGTCCCGCTCCAGATGCTGCTGCACTTGTTCCACGGCGATCTCCACCGCCTGCGCCGGCGGATAGTCGTAGACGCCGCAGCTGATCGCGGGAAAGGCGATGGAGTGCATATTCTCGCGCCGGGCCATGGCGAGACACTGGCGGTAGCAACCGGCCAACAGTTCCGGCTCGCCGAAGCTGCCGCCCCGCCACACGGGCCCCACGGTGTGATAGATGCGTTTGACAGGAATGGCAAAGGCGGGCGTGGCACGCACTTCCCCTACCGGGCAGCCCCCGAGTTTGCGGCAGGCTTCCAGCAGCTCGGGACCCGCCGCCCGGTGGATAGCTCCGTCTACCCCACCACCACCGAGAAGCCGCTGGTTGGCGGCATTGACGATAACATCGACTTTTAATCGAGTGATATCACCGAGATAGACTTCGATCACTCAGTATCTCCAACCTGCACACACTCGCAGAGGTTGGATGGCCCGAAAAACTCGACCGGGCAGCCCCAGCACTCGACGGTGGCGCGATGCTACTACTGCGGGACACTTTGTCACTGCGCTTACTATCACGATAGCAGCTCAAGAGAGAGGGAAGCCGGTTGGTAAAAGTTTGTAGGAATCGAAGATCCCGACGGAGAGCTGCTTCCAGACCAGGCCCGGCACCGAGCGCCGCCACCGCCGGCGGCAGCGAACGCCCACCGAGAGAATAGTCACTGTCGCGTAGAGGTCAATCCGCGACACCTTGCTAAAAACCCTTAAGAACAGGCACCGCAGCTGCTTTTTTGTGTTTATTGCGCTCAAATCTACTAATTCGCTGGCACGAGCTCAATCGGCAAACTACATATTGGAGAAACATTCGGAAAATCTGACATCACTATGGGTATCTGTTTGGACGAGCTGCGCCTGATGGTGATTCGTCCCACCCTGAAGCACCTGAGGGCTTGGTCTGCGGGAATGGAAAACCTGCTGCTGGGCACCGCGGCCCGGGAGTCACAACTGGGCTTCCACCTCAAGCAAGGCCGCCGCCACGGACTGGGTATCTACCAGATCCAGCCCCACACCCACCGACATATCTGGGACCACTACCTGATCGATCACCCGGCCCTGGCCTCCAAAGTGCGCGGTCTGGCCAGTCAGCGGGACTTCCTGCACCACCCCCACAGCGAACTGGCCACCAACCTGCGCTACGCCACCGCCATCGCCTGGCTGATCTACCACTCCGCGGGCGTCGACGATGTGGAGGAAAACGATGTGGCGGCCATGGCGCGACTGTGGCACCAGTACTTCCACCACGGCCCCGTGGCGACGGAACAGGATTTCCGGCAGAGCTACGCCCAGTTGGTAAAAAAGGGGAAGGGGGGCATTACAGATTCAACGCATCGATATAGCGCGGTTCATCCAACTCCTCATCCGGCACCCAGGAGTGGACCTGCCGCTCGAGCGGGTAATCGCCCTTCCCGCCAGCCGCTGGCATAGAGCGGTCCAGCTCCAGGCTCTCGAAATCGTACAGGTCCCGATCCGCCAGTTGCGACGGCGATACCCGGGTGAGTGCTGAGAAGATGTTTTCAGTGCGGCCGGGCGACTTCCTGTCCCACTCCCGCAGCATCTGCTTGATCGCCTGCCGCTGCAGGTTTTCCTGGCTTCCGCACAGGTTGCAGGGAATGATCGGAAACGCCTTGTACCCGGCAAAACGCTCCAGGTCCTCTTCGCGACAGTAGGCCAGCGGGCGAATCACAATATTGCGCCCGTCGTCCGCGCGCAGTTTCGGCGGCATGGCCTTCAGGCGCCCCCCGTAAAACATATTCAGGAACAGCGTTTCGACGATATCGTCCTTGTGGTGCCCCAACGCCACCTTGGTCGCGCCTATCTCCTCGGCAAAACCGTACAGCGTGCCCCGGCGCAGGCGTGAGCAGAGGCCGCAGGTGGTCTTGCCCTCCGGCACCACCTCTTTCACCACCGAGTAGGTGTCCTTCTCCACGATGTGGTAAGGCACGCCCAGGGACTGCAAATACTCCGGCAACACATGCTCGGGAAACCCCGGCTGTTTCTGGTCCATATTCACCGCCACCAGCTCGAACCGCACCGGCGCCGTCTTCTGCAGGTTGAGCAGAATATCCAGCATCGCATAGGAATCCTTGCCACCGGACAGGCACACCATGATCCTGTCGCCCTCCTCGATCATATTGAAGTCGGCGATGGCGCGGCCCACGTTGCGGCGCAGGCGCTTTTGCAGCTTGTTGAATTCGAGCCGCTCGCGGCGGTTTTCCAGGTCGGTCATGATCTTTAATTTCTCTGTGCAATTCACCGGAAGGGCAGGACTTCGATTGACGGTCGGGAGTTCGGGACCCGGATAGGAATACCGAACTCCAAAGCGAAGGCCCTGATGCCGGTGGCTGTTTGCGGGACCTTCTGCGGCCATGGATGGCCGCGGAGAGCGTACAGGGACGTATTCACAGCGTGTCCCGCAAACAGCCACCGGTAGCAGGGCCGCCCCTAAGCTACCTAAAGACCGGGGCCGCGATTGTACGCATTTCGATCAGGGGCTGCACGCCTCCACCGGCGATTCGCCCAGCAGCGCCTGCACGCAGGGCCAGACATGGTCCAGCAGGGCCGCCTGGGCCATCGCGGTGGGATGAATGCCGTCCGCCTGCATGGCCCCTTCCCGCAGGGCCACCGGCTCCAGGAAGAAGGGAATCAATGGCACCGATTCCGCTTCCGCCACTTGGGGGTAAACCGCGGCAAAGGCCTCGGTATAGGCCCGGCCGTAGTTGGGCGGCATGCGCATGCCCAGGATCAACACCTCGGCGTCGGCCTCCCTGGCCAGGCGCACCATCCTCTGGAGATTCTGCTGCAGCGCGCGGGGCGCATAACCGCGCAGGCCGTCGTTGCCGCCCAGCTCCACTATCAGCCAACGCGGCTCGTGCTCCCGCAGCAGCCGCGGCAGCCGGGCCAATCCACCGGAGGAAGTCTCCCCACTGATACTCGCGTTCACCACCTCGACCGGGCTGTCTCCACCCTTCAACCGCTCGCGCAACAGCTGCACCCAGCCCTGGCTCTCATCGAGGCCGTAAGCGGCACTGATGCTGTCCCCCAGCACCAGCAGGGTATCGGCACCGCGCGCCTGGGCCAACGGGACCGACAGCAACAATAGCGGGACAAAAGCCCTTATCAGCCCCCGGAAAAAATCTGTCCTCATGTCATACTCTCCACTGCCTTACGCGTATATCCAAGGAAGCTCTATGTCCACCAAGCTCACGGCTGCGTCCACCAACCTCACGGCTGCGTCCACCAAGCTCTCGGCTCTATCCGCAATGCTCAGGGCTGAAAGCCTGCACCATCATGTACCCACCGGCGAGGGTCCGCTGACCCTATTAAATAATATTTCCCTGCAACTCGCCCGCGGCGAATCCCTGGCCATCACCGGCGCCTCCGGCTCCGGCAAATCCACCCTACTGGGCCTGCTGGCCGGGCTCGACAGGCCCAGCGAAGGCCGCATCTGGCTCGCCGGCGAGGAGATCACCGCGATGGACGAAGAGCAGCGCGCCGCCCTGCGCGCCCGCTGCGTGGGCTTCGTATTTCAGACATTTCAATTGCTGCCGGGACTCACCGCGCGGGAAAACGTCATGCTGCCCAGCGAACTGCGCGGCGAACGCAGCGCCGCCAAACGCGCCGGGGAATTCCTCGCCCGGGTGGGTCTGGAACACCGGGTGCACCACTACCCGCGGCAGCTCTCCGGCGGCGAGCAGCAGCGCGTGGCCATCGCCCGCGCATTCGCCAGCTTCTCCGGCGACGACGGCATACTCTTCGCCGACGAGCCCACCGGCAGCCTGGACGCCGGCAACGGCGAGAAGGTTATCGAACTGCTGTTCAAACTCAATGCCGAATCCAACACCACCCTGGTGCTGGTTACCCACGAGCAGCGCCTGGCGGAGCGCTGCGGCTCCCACCTGCGTATGGCCGCGGGAGAGGTAATGGCCGGAGAACCCGATAGCGGCAGCCTGTCGGAGGTGTCCATCTGATGCCCGCGCTCAAGCACTCCCTGCTGTCGCTCAGGCTGCTGGCGAGAGACTGGCGCGGCGGCGAACTGGCGCTGATCGCCACCGCCCTGGTACTGGCGGTGAGCTGCGTGACCGCCATCGCGCACTTCACCGACCGCCTGACCCGCGCCATGCATATCCAGTCCCAGACCTTCCTCGCCGCCGAGCGGCTGGTGAACAGCAGCCAGCCGGTGGACAGCGCCTGGCTGGACAAGGCGCGCGAGTCCGGGTTGCAGCAGGCGGAAACGGTGCAGTTCGCCTCCATGCTCGCCGCCGGCGACGAATTCCAGTTCGCCGCGGTCAAAGCGGTGAGCGACGGCTACCCGCTGGTGGGCCACCTGGAAATGCGGGCCCGCGAGAGCGACCCTAGCCGTGTGGTACAGGGCGGGCCGCCCCCCGGAGAAGTCTGGCTGGAACCGCGGCTGCTGCCGCTGCTGAAGCTGGAAATCGGCGACAGCCTGCAACTGGGAGACACCCAACTGACCGTCAGCGGCCTGCTGGACCACGAGCCGGACCGCAGCGACAACCTCTTCTCCATGGGCGCGCGGCTGCTGATGAACCTGGACGACCTGCCCGCCGCCAATATCCTGCAGCCGGGCAGTCGGGTGCGCTACCGCTACCTGTTTGCCGGCGACGATCAGGCCCTGGAGCAGTACTTTACCTGGCTGGAGCCGCTGCTGACCGAGCACCAGCGGGTAATCGACCTGCGCGAGGGCCAGCCGCGGGTAGCCTCGGCGCTGGACCGCGCGGAGCGCTTCCTGTACCTGGCCGGCAGCCTCGCGGTGCTGCTCGCCAGCGTCGCCGTGGGCCTGGCGGCGCGCCGCTACAGCCTGCGCCACACCGCCTATGTGGCGGTGATGAAAAGCCTGGGCGCCGGCCGCGGCAAAGTGCTGGGAATCTACCTGGGGCAGTTGGCGGCGCTGACCCTGATCGCCACCCTGCTGGGCCTGCTGATCGGCAGCCTGGTACAGTCCCAGGCGGTATCGCTGATGGCGGACTTCTTCCCGGTGGAGCCGCCCCCCAGCCATTGGTCGCCGTTGATCGTCGGCCTGGCCACCGGCTTTGCCTGCGCCCTGGGCTTCGCCCTGCCGCCGCTGTTCCGCCTGGCGCGCACCGACCCCATGCAGACGCTGCGGCGGGACTGGAGCAATCCGGACCGGCGCGAATGGCTGGGCCTGGTACTCGGCCCCACCAGCATGCTGCTGCTGATCTGGTGGCTGTCCGGCAGCCTGGCGATCACCGCGGCGCTGTTCGCCGGCATGGCGCTTCTGGTGGGCGGCAGCGCGCTGGCCAACCAGCTTCTGATACGCGGCAGGCTGGCGACCCTCGGCGGCAGCTGGCGCATCGCCCTCGGCAGCCTGCAGAGGCGCGCGGCCTTCAACACCCTGCTGATCGCCGCCTTCGGCACCGGCCTGCTGGCCATGCTCGCCCTGGTGTTCGCGCGCACCGCGCTGATCGACGAGTGGCGTATGCAGTTGCCCGAGAAGGCGCCCAACCACTTCCTGATCAATATCGCCCCCACAGAGGTAGACGGCCTGCAGGCCATGCTCGCGAACAACAAGGTCACCAGCACCGAGTTCTACCCGATGGTGCGCGGGCGCCTGACCGCCATCAACGGCGAACCCACCAAGGACCGCAGGGAGCAGGACAACGCCCTGCGCCGGGAACTCAACCTGAGCTGGACCGACACCCTGGCGCCGGACAACCGTATTCTCGAAGGCGAATGGTGGGACGAGGCGGGCGAGGGCCGCTCCGAAGAGAGAAGCGAGCAAGGGGTCAGCGTGGAAGTGGAACTTGCCGCGCGCCTGGGCCTGGCCCTGGGCGACAGGTTGCGCTTTTCCATCGGCGGCCTGGAAATCGAGTCTCCGGTGGCCAGCTTCCGTTCCCTGGACTGGAACAGCATGCGGCCCAATTTCTACATGCTGTTCGCTCCCGGCGCCCTGGAGGACTTTCCCGCCACCTATATCACCAGCTTCTATTTGCCGCCGGAGCAGAAACTGCTGGTCAACGACCTGGTGCGCAATTTCCCCAGCGTCAGTGTGATCGAGCTGGACAAGATCATCCAGCGAATCCGCGACACCATCGACCAGGTCTCCCTGGCCATCGAGTCGGTGATGGTGCTGATGCTGGTGGCCGGGGTACTGGTACTGGTAGCCGGTGTGCGCGCCAGCATCGCCGAGCGTTTGCAGGAGGCGGCAATTATCCGCACACTTGGCGGCCGCCGCCGCCTGCTGCTGCACAGCCTGATGCTGGAATTCGGCCTGCTGGGCATCGCCGCCGGCCTGCTCGCCGCCGCCGGCGCCGAAGCGACCCTGGCGGTGCTATCGCAAAGAGTGTTCGACCTGCCGTTTGTCGCCCATCCGATGCTGTGGCTGCTGGGCCCATTGGCAGGCGCGCTGCTGGTGGGCACCGCCGGCACCCTGGCGTGCCGCAGCTCGGTGAGCGAACCGCCGCTGAAAGTTTTACGCGAATTGGCCTAAAAAAAGAACTGAACCCTGTAGGAGCGGCGGGGCGCCATCCGCCCATGGCCGCGATCTCTCGTGCTACGTAGTACAAGTCCGATCGCGGCCATGG
>NZ_JBOFOC010000110.1:0-2209 GCF_051659245.1 Microbulbifer sp. | reverse complement strand
ACTGTTGAACCAGACGATTGAGTTCGTCGTAAACGGATACCCGGGTGTTGCCGTTGGGCAGGATTTCCCGGGTGCGGTTGCCGACCTCGTCGTAGCGGTACTCGGTGATATGGTTCTCGGCGTCCTTGAGGCGCTCCAGTCGGTTGCGGGCGTCGTATTCGCGCACCACGGAGAACTGGCGGGCATTCAGCTCCAGGGTCTGGTTGCCGACCTTGTCGTAGTCGTAGAGGGTGATATTGCCCTCGCGGTCGATTTTCTGCCGCACCCGGTTGAGTTCGTCGTAGGTGTAGCGGGTGGCCTGACCCTTGCCGTCGATTTCATAGGCGAGGTTGCCGTTGCTGTCGTAGCGCCACTCCAGGGTGCGGCCAAGGGGCTGGTGCTCGAAGCGCTTGCGATTCAGTTCGTCGTATTCGTAGCTGGTGGTGAAGGTGCGCGCATTAGTGCGGGAGAGGACATTGCCCTCTTCGTCCAGTTCCAGGCTGGTTACCTGCTCCAGCGCATCGGTGATCTTATTCCGGCGGTTGTAGGCGTCGTAGCCGTAGCTGGTGGTGCGGCCGTCGGTGGAGTATTCGCGGGTGACATTGCCCACGCCGTCGTATTCCCGGTTGAGCACCCGGCTTTCCGGCATATTGACCGAGGTCTGGCGATTGGCGCCGTCGTAGCCGTAGGTGGTGACATTGCCGCGGAAATCGGATTCCGATACCAGGTTGCCCACGGCGTCGTAGTCCAGGGATTTTGACTGCTGCAGGTGGTTGCGGACTTCCACCACGCGGTTTTCGCCGTCGTATTCCCAATGGGTGGTGTGGCCACGGCCGTCGGTCTCGGTTTTCTTGTTGCCCACCAGGTCGTAGGTGTAGCTGGTGTCGTCGCCGAGCGGCCGGCTGACTTCGATCAGCTGGTTCAGGGCATTGTAGGTGTAGGAGATCCGGCGGCCTTTCTCGTCGGTTTCCCACAGTTTCTGGCCGCGGGCGTTCCACGCGGCTTCCGCCACACCGCCGAGGGGGTCCCGGGTGTAAACAACGTTGCCCCACTCGTCGTGGTTGTAGCGCCACAGGTTGCCCCTGCGGTCCTGGTAGGTCTTGCGGTTGCCGAGATTGTCGTAGGTGTAGTGTTCCGAAGTGCCGTCCGGGTAGTGGACGTCGGTCAGGTTGCCCCGCTCGTCGTAGCGGTAGTCGGTGCGGTGGTTGTTGCGGTCAATACGCGCGGCCATCAGGTTCTTGATCTGGCCGAACTGCCCTTTGCTCACGTAGGGCGTCATCAACGGCGTTTTGTCGGCCAGCTTTTCCACCAGCTGGTTGCCGTGCTCGTCGTAGGCAAACTCGGTGGTGATGTTGCGCTCGTTGGTGCTGCCGGTAATCACTACCTGCTGCAGGTCCCACTCGATATCGCGGCTGCCGTTGGGCGCCTCGATCCTGGTGGCCGCGCCGTAGTCGTTCAGGGTATAGGTGGTGGTGTTGTCGCGGCCGTCGGTGACCACGGTCTGCAGTGCACCGCCATTGCGCTGGCTGCGGTCCAGGTATTCGAAGCCGGTGGTGCCGCCCTCCGGGCGGGTGATCAGTTGAGTGGCGGGAACCGGGGCGGAGCCCACGACGATGCCCTGGTCCTGCAACAGCGGCGAACCGGGGAATTCGTGTACGCCGTGGGAATAGGTGGTGACCTCGCCGTTTTCATCGATCACCTGGGAAATGGCGCTTCTCAGGAAGAAGGCGTCCGTCGCGGCCGGGAACTGGAAAGCCTCATCCACCAGGTACTGGTAGCGCTTGCTGCGGCTGGTCCCGCCCTTCTCGTAGCGGCTCTCGACCAGGCGGCCGCGGCCGTCGTACTGGTAATAAACGGAAAATTCCTCCGAGCCGGACAGGGCCGTCACCCGCGTCAACAGAGGGCGCATTTCCCAGCCGGCGATACCCGGCTGGTATTCGAAGCGCAGGGTGCGGCCGGCGCTGTCTTCCACGATGTCCAGTTGGGGCTCTTTGCTGCCGCTGTAGCCGAATTTCAGCAGGCGTCCGTTGGTGCCGCGTACATATTCCAGCAGCGCTTTGCCGAAAGCCGGCCGGCTGGCGTAGTGGTACTGGGTGCCGTCCTTGCTGTAGAAATCCCAGCCGTCGACAGTGGAAACCAGGGTGCCGTGATAACCGCGCCCGGGCACATAGCCGCCGTCGCCGTCCGGGTAGAAGGAGATACCGCCGCCATCGCCGCCGTGCACGGTGAC
>NZ_JBOFOC010000109.1:0-2394 GCF_051659245.1 Microbulbifer sp. | reverse complement strand
CGCGGTCATGGCCCGCTCCTACAGAGTGGTTCCCTTAAGCCAACGCACGTTCCCTGAGAGTAGCGGTTAGACTCTTGCATTCGGCTACTGTGCGGTGCACAGTATGTACTGTGTGACACACAGTATGGAGGACGAGGTGACACTTGCGCCGGACCGTCTGAACAAACTGATTATGGAAATGCGCCGCGGGGTGGTGATCCTGGCTGTGCTGCGGGCGCTGGGCAGTTCCCATTACGGCTATTCCCTGCGCAAACGCTTGGCCGCCATTGGCCTGGAAATGGACGAGGGAACTCTCTATCCGCTGCTCAGGCGGCTGGAGGACCAGGGGCTATTGACCAGCGAGTGGAAGCTCCAGGACGGCCGCAAAAGGCGCTTCTACCGAATCAGTGAAGACGGCGAAACCGCCCTGCAACAGATGGCGGCGGAGTGGCGGAAGCTCAACGGCGCCATTGAACAACTCGGGGAGAAAACGTGATGGATTGGCTGCAACGCTATGTCGATAACGTGAAAACCTATCTGCCGGGCGGGATGCGGGAAGACGTCGGCAGTGAACTCTACTCGGACTTGCGGGACCAGTGCGACGACATGGCCGAAAGCCTGGGGCGCGCACCGACGGAGGCGGAAGTGCTGGGCCTGTTGAAACGGAAGGGGCACCCGATGGAGGTGGCAGCGGCCTACCGGCCGCGCAGGACCCTGGTCAGCGAGGCTCTTTTCCCTCTGTATATCCAGGTGCTGAAATGGGTGTTCCTGGCGGTGATCATCGCCAACGGTGTCGTCATCGCGCTCGGGCTGTTCAGCCAGCCGGAGCCGGACTTTACCCGCGCCGCCCTGCATTGGCTGACCGGCACTTTCGACGCCGGGTTGCACAGCTTTGCCTGGGTGACCCTCGGCTTTTACCTGACCGGCGAGAGCATCAGCTACAGCGATTTCTTCGGCAAATGGGATCCGCGCAAACTGCCGCGGATCGCCGACCCGGACCATCGCATCAGCCAGTTCGAAAGCGCGGCCGAGCTGGTCGCGATACTGCTCTTTATGGCGTGGCTGAACGATGTCTTTACCTCGCTGCAGGGCGGTACCATGTTTGTCTTTAGCGACGGAGTGCAGACGCTGCTGCCCTGGTTGAATATCGCTGCGGGGCTCAGCATTCTGATGGCCCTGGGCAAGTTGTCCTCCCCCTACTGGACCCGGGGGAAGCTGGTCGCCGACGCTTTCCTCAATGCCGGCTGGCTGCTGCTGCTCGCGCTGCTGTTCAACCTGGAGCAGGTATTCACTTTTCAGTGGGGCGATACGGCTGCCGAGCAGTGGGAAATGCCATTGAAGAACTGGCGGATCATCACCGGCATCTTGCTTGTGATAACCGCCTGGGATCTGCTCAAGAATGTTCGTCTCTATTTGCGTTCGCCCGGCTGAGCGGAGGAGGGCGGTTGTTCCCTCGGCCCGCCGGTGACCAACTCGAGAAAGGCCTGTGCCGGCGCCGAGATGTCTCCCCGGCTGCGCAGTAGTACACCGACCTGCTGTGCCACCACCGGCTCTGACAGCGGCAGGCATTTCAACCCACAGTCGCGCATCTGGCTTTCGCACAGGCTGGGCACCGCGCTCACCCCCAGGCCCCCATTGACCAATTGGCCGATACTGCTGAGTTGGTTGGCCTCGCACAACAGGCGCACCGTTTTTCCGCTGTGCTCAAAGGCCAGGTCGGTCCGGCGGCGTACCGCGGAGCCGCGGTTCATCGCGATAAAAGGTTCCGTCGCCAGGTCCGCCCAGTGCAGGGACTTCCGCCGTGCCAGTGGGTGGCCCGGCGGCAGCACGGCGATAAAACGATCCCCACTGCAGGGTACAAATTCCAGCCCCGCCAGGTCGTCCGGTCTGAAGCTGATGCCCAGCTCCACACGCCCTTCCAATACCGCCTCCAGCACCCGCTCCATCACGATATCCTCGAGCAGGATGTTGATTTCCGGGTGCAGGCTGTGAAACCGCGCCAGGAGGTCGGGTAGTCGATTGAAGGCAAAGGCGGGGATCACCGCCAGCGACAGCTGCCCGCGCTGCAGCCGGAAACGCTGCTGGATGGCATCCAGCGACTGGTCCCAGGTGCGCAGCAGCTGTTCGGCGCGGTCGAGGAATTCCCGTCCCTCCGGCGTCAGTGCCAGCTGGCGGCTGTCGCGATTGAACAGCGGCCCACCGGTGGCGGACTCCAGATTGCGGATCGCCACCGACAGTGCCGGCTGGGAGATATGCAACTGGGCGCTGGCCTCGGCCAGGCTGCGGGTCCTGGCGGCGGTGACGAAGGCGCGCAGTTGTTTGACGGTGGCGCTCAGGCAAACCTCCTTTTCGGTACCCTGCCCCTTTGTAGGAGCGGCCCATGGCCGCGATCAGTCTGTGCTACGAAGTGAGATC
>NZ_JBOFOC010000108.1:0-44587 GCF_051659245.1 Microbulbifer sp. | reverse complement strand
GCCGCTGGTCGCCCCGCCGCTCCTACAAAGTAATAGTCTGTCTTCGATCCTCTGTCATCTGAACGGAGTCTGGATATTAAACCGCTATTTACCCGCGGCCCATCGCCGGAGTCCCGCATCCTCGTGCTGGGTCTTGTGGCGGCCGCACTCATTGTTATCGGTCTCTACACCGACTGGCTGCAGCCGCTGCGCGAGCGCGCCGCAGACCTGGTCGCCCCTTTCTACTGGATTACCGGTGCTCCCGAGCGTGTCGGCGACTGGGCGGGCGAGCAGCTGCGCACCCGTGAGGAGCTGTTGGAGGAGAACAGCCGTCTCAAACGCCAGATACTGCTGCTGGAACAGCGCAGCCAACTGCTGGCGGCGGTGAAGGCGGAAAACACCCAGCTGAAAGAGTTGATGAACTCCGCGGAATCCGTAGACGAACGGGTGCTGGTGGCGCAGGTGATCGGCGTGTCCCCGGACCCGTTGGAGCATGTGCTGATGATCGACAAGGGCCGCGACGACGGTGTGCGGCCGGGCACGCCGATCATGGACGCCAGCGGCCTGTTGGGGCAGGTGATCGAGGCGGGGGACTCCGTGAGTCGGGTCCTGCTGATCACCGATGCCAGCCACGCGCTGCCGGTACAGGTGCTGCGCAACAGTGTGCGCGCGGTGGCCGAGGGCACCGGTGACCTGTACCGGCTGAAACTGCGCCACCTGGCCAATACCAGCGATATCCGCGAGGGCGACCTGCTGCTCAGCTCCGGCCTCGGCGGGCGTTTTCCCGCCGGCTACCCGGTGGGCGAGGTGATCTCGGTGAAACGGGATCCGGGCCGGGCCTTCGCCGAGGTGGAAGTACTGCCCCGCGGGCGCATGAACCGCAGTCACTTCGTGCTGGCGGTGATCAGCGAAGGGGAGCCGTCCGGTGGAGGCGAATAACCGCTGGTTTATCGCCGTCACCGTACTGACCGCCCTGCTGCTGGCGGTGATGCCGCTGCCGCAGAACTGGCTGTGGTTCCGCCCGGCGTTCACGGCGTTGCTGGTCATCTTCTGGGTCTCGCGGATGCCGCAGAACCTGGGGGTGGGCTTCGCCTGGGTGGTGGGGTTGCTGGAGGACCTGGTCACCGGCGCCACCCTGGGTACCCACGCGCTGGCACTGGCGGTACTGGCCTATTTCAGTTTGCTCACCTACCGCCGCACCCGCGCTTTCAACCCGGCCCAGCAGCTGCTGTGGGTCTTCGTCCTGGTGGGGATCAACCAGGTGGTGGGCAACTGGGTGCACAGCCTCGCGGGCAAGCCGGTGCCCGGCCTGACTTTCCTGTGGCCGGCGGTGACCGGCGCCCTGCTGTGGCCCTGGATGGTTCCCTGGCTGGAACTGACGGCGGGGCGCCTGCAGGTCAGGTAAACGGCCGGGTCGCGCTCGGAAACGCCAGATTGTGAACAGCGTCTGTGCAAGGCGGGTAAAGAAACGGTTATTTTTCGAACAATTCCGTTATAATCTGTCGCTGGGCCATCATCGGAAATAACCATAAGTAGTGATCAGTGCGTAATTCTTCCGCCGACACCCGACTTCTCCTCGCCTCCGGTTCCCCGCGCCGCGCGCAGCTGCTGGCGCAGATCGCCGTGCCCTTTACCCGCGTAACCCCCTCTGTGGTAGAGATCCGCGCCGATGGCGAGACCCCGCAGGACTATGTGCAGCGCCTGGCGCGGGAAAAGGCCACCGCCGGCCTGGAAGCGGCCGGGGCGGTGGACCCCTCGCTCTGGGCCCTGGGCGCCGATACCCTGGTGTTGGCGGGCGACCGCGTGCTGGAAAAACCCCGGGATTTCACCGATTTCGAATCCACCATGCTGGCCCTGTCCGGCGTCGAGCACTCAGTGCTGACCGCTGTCTGCCTGCGCAGCAGCGAGCGTCAGTTCAGCCGCCTGGTGGAAACCCGGGTGCGCTTTCGACATCTGAACCATGAACAGATCCGGGCCTACTGGGATACCGGCGAGCCGCTGGACAAGGCCGGCGGCTACGGCATCCAGGGCCTGGGTGCGGCGCTGGTGGAGTCCATCAGCGGCAGTTACAGCAATGTGGTGGGCCTGCCCCTGGAGGCGCTGGTGCCGATGCTGGAAAAGGCTGCCATTCCCTACTGGTGTGAGGAGACAGCCTTGAGCGGGGAGGAGACAGCCTTGAGCGGAGAGGAGACAGGCTTGAGCGGGAAGGACAGGACGTGAGCGAAGAGCTGTTGATCAATGTGGCGCCCACGGAGACCCGTGTGGCGCTGGTGGAGAACGGTGTACTGCAGGAGGTCTACCTGGAGCGCAGCGCGCGTCGCGGCATCGTCGGCAACATCTACAAGGGCAAGGTGGCGCGGGTGCTGCCCGGTATGCAGGCGGCGTTCGTGGATATCGGCCTGGAGCGGGCCGGCTTTATCCACGCGTCGGATATCGCGCCCCTGGATGAAGAGGGCATGGAGTCCCGCGAGCCGGCGGAGGTGGCGGATATCCGCGCCCTGGTGCGCGAGGGCCAGCCGCTGGTGGTGCAGGTGGTCAAGGACCCCATCGGCAGCAAGGGCGCGCGCCTCACCACCCACCTGTCGGTGTCCGCCCGCTACCTGGTGTATATGCCGCAGACCCGCCATATCGGCATCTCCAACCGCATCGAGGACGAGGGCGAGCGGGAGCGGTTGCGCGGTCTGGTGGAGCAGGCCTCCGCCAGGCTGGCGGAATCCGGGCAGTCCGGGGACGGCGGCTTTATCCTGCGTACCGTGGCCGAGGGGGTCAACGAGGGGGAGCTGCTGCGGGACATCCCCTTCCTCTACAAGCTGTGGGCGGACCTGGAGCAGCGCATCGACGCGCGCCCGCTGCCCTCGGGGATCTTCGAGGACCTGCCGCTGTTTATGCGCGCCCTGCGCGACCTGGCGCGCCCCTGCACGGAGAAAATCCGCATCGACTCCCGCGAGGCCCACGGCCGCGCGGTGGAATTTGCCGGCAAGTATGCGCCGGAAATCGCCGGGCGCCTGGAGCACTATCCCGGCGAGCGGCCGCTGTTCGACCTCTACGGCGTGGAGGAGGAGATCCGCAAGGCGCTGCACAACAAGGTCACGCTCAAATCCGGCGGCTACCTGATCGTCGAGCAGACCGAGGCGATGACCACTATCGATGTCAATACCGGCGCCTTCGTGGGCCACCGCAACCTGGAAGAGACTATCTTCAAGACCAACCTGGAGGCGGCCACGGCCATCGCCCGTCAGCTGCGCCTGCGCAACCTGGGTGGCATCATCATTATCGATTTCATCGATATGAAGGACTCGGAGCACCAGCGTCAGGTGCTGCGCACCCTGGAGAAAACGCTGGAGCGGGACCACGCCAAGACCAGTATCACCGGCGTATCCGAACTGGGCCTGGTGGAAATGACCCGCAAGCGCACCCGCGAGAGCCTGGGGCAGATACTCTGCGAACCCTGCCCGGTGTGCGAGGGCCGCGGCACCCTGAAAAGCGCGGAGACGGTGTGCTACGAAATCTTTCGCGAGATTATCCGCGAGGCGCGGGCCTACGACAGCGAAAAGATCATGGTACTGGCCAGCCAGATGGTGATCGATTTGCTGCTCGACGAAGAGTCGGCCAATGTGGCGGATCTGGAGGAGTTTATCGAACGGCCGATACAGTTTCAGGTGGAGCCTATCTACAACCAGGAGCAGTATGACATTGTTCTTGTGTAAGAGCGGGACTCGGGACTCGGGACTCGGTAACGCGATACGGGCCTGTGCCGCGACGCGGCTGGCTGCCCGCGCCCAGACAATGTCTTCGTCTCACGTTTGTTCGTGCCCGCTCGCTGTAGGAGCCTGCTTGCAGGCGAAACCGAGCCTCGAGTCCCGAGTCCCGAGTCCCGTTTTTACGCAATCGAGTTCCGAGTCCCGACCAAGCGGAGCCCCCCAATGATCTGCTGGCTCCGCCTTTTCGCGCGCAAGGTCTGGCTGCTGGCGATCGCCCTGGTGATCGGGCTCGCCATCCTGGTGCAGACCGGGCGAATCCTCTCGCCCCAGGTGGAGGAGTACCGCCCGCAGATCAGCGCCTGGTTGTCCCAGCGCCTCGGCGCCCCGGTGGAGATGCAGGGGCTGTCCCTGCGCTGGCAGGCCCTGGAAGTGGCGCTGCAGGTGGACGGCCTGCGCCTGGGAGAGAAGGGCGAGGTGCACATGGGCTACGGCCTCTTCCACCTGGACCTGCTGGCCAGCCTGTGGAACCGGGAGCTGGTGTGGAAGAATCTGCAGGTGGACGACTTCAGCGCCCAACTCAGCCGCACGGCCGAGGGCGGCTGGCATATAGACGGCTTTCCGCCCGCCGCCCCGGGGCAAACCCCGCGGGGGGAATCCGGGCAACTGCACCTGGGTGATCCGGCGCGCATCTTCCTGTTGGGTCCGAAAGTACAGGTGCGCAACGCCAGTTTCACCCTGCGTCTGCCCGAAGGCCAGGCGGCGCAGATCGAGCTGCCCCGGGTGCAGCTGGAGAACAGCGGCTCCTTCCACCGCCTGAGCGCGCACGCGTTTATCTCCCGCGCCGCCGGCGAGCCGGCCGGCATTGCGACGGTCCCTCATACCGAGCAGGCCCAAGGCGAGACCCTGCGCCTGGTACTGGAGGGGCGCGGTAATCCCCGGAGCAAGTCCCGCTTTTCCCTCAACGGCTATCTCCAACTGAACGAACTGCTGGTGGACGAAGACATCGTCGCTCTGCTGCACCAGCTGACTCCCCTGCCGGAAAAATACCACTGGAACGGGCGCAAGCTGGCGCAGGGGCGGTTGTGGCTGAAGGGTGAGGGCAAGCGGGGCTACCGCCTCCTGGGCCGCCTGGACCTGGCCCGGGCAGAGGGCGACGTGCCGGAGGGCGATGAAGCGCCCAGTGAACCGGCACTGATGGAGCCGCTGCAATCCCTCTCCGGTGATATATCCGGCAACTGGCAGCCGGGGGCTAGCTGGCAGCTGGCGTTGCAGGGGATTCGTGTCGACTGGCGCGACCTGGAAATGCCCCCTCTCAACCTTCAGGCCCGCGGCAGTGAGCAAACCGGTTTGCAACTGTCCCTGGACAGTCTCGAGCTGGCCGCCTGGAGCCGGATACTGCAGCGCTTGGAGTGTCTCCCGGAACATGCCGCGGAATGGCTCGAGGCGCTCGAGCCCAGCGGCCAGTTGAACAACATCCAGCTCGCCCGCAGTGCGGATGGGCAGGTGACCCTCGGCGCCCAGCTGCACAATATCGCCGCCGGCGCCCATCGCGGTGCCCCAGCCGTGGAGGGGCTGAATGGCTATCTGCAACTGAATGGCGCCAACGGCCGGGTGGAACTGGACAGCGGCGAGGGTTTCAGCGCGCATTTCCCGCAGCTCTACAAAGAGCCTTTCCGCTTCCACAGCGCCCGCGGCACTGTGGCCTGGAACGTGGACCGTGAGGGCAATGCGGTGACGGTCAATTCGGGCCGGCTGCAATTGCACAGTGACGAAGGCGAAATCGCCGGCCAGTTTTTGCTGGAGCTGCCTTTCGTTCCCCGCAGCCGCGCCGCCGAATTAACCCTGGCCCTGGGCCTGCGCGATGCGCCGGTTACCGCGCAGGAGGCGCTGGTACCCTACACCCTGAGCGAAGACCTGCGCGACTGGCTGAATCGCGGTTTGGGGGAGAACAATCCCGGCCGGGTGACCAGCGCCGGCTTTGTCTACCGGGGCTCATCCTACCGCGAGGGCGACAGGGAGGCGCTGCTGCAACTGGGCCGGCACCCGGAGCGGCAGACGGTACAGCTGGCGGCGAACCTGGCTGGCGGCGAACTGGACTACGCCCGCGGCTGGCCCGCGGCCCGGGACGTGGATGCGCGGCTGCTGGTCGATGACGACCGGGTGGTGGTCAACGCCAGCAAAGCCAAGCTCTGGAACATCGATGCGCGGCAGATCGAGGTGGGGGTGACTCCCAGCGCCGTGGGCGAGGGCTCGCTGCTGGGGGTGCGCGCACAGCTGTCCGGGCCGGCCGCCGACGGCCTGAAGCTGCTGCGGCAGTCGCCCCTGCGCGAACGGTTGGGCGCTGCCTTCGACGACTGGAAACTGGACGGGGGGATCAGTGGTGAGCTGACCCTGTCCCAGCCCCTGGGCGGCGCCCCGCTGCCGGCGCGGCAGAATGTGGAACTGGAACTGCAGGGTGGGGCCCTGAGCCTCCAGGATCTCAGATTGGATATCACCGGCCTGGAAGGGCGGGTGCACTACGACAGCGATGCCGGCCTCGAGGGCACCCGCCTGAGCGGCGACCTCTGGGGTCGCCAACTGGACGCCAAGATACAGCACCTGGGCGCGGGGGAGATGCGTGATACCCAGGTGGTGGTGACCGGGCGCAACAGCGTTGCTGCGGTGGGGGAGTGGAGCGGCCGCCCCGAGACCGGCTGGCTGGAGGGTGATTTCGACTACCGCGCCCTGGTGACCATCCCCGCGCAGGCCAAGGACAAGCCCTATTCGGCGGTGCTGGAACTGACGTCCGACCTGGCCGGGGTGTCGGTGAAGTTGCCCGCGCCGCTGGGCAAACTGGCGGAAGACAAGACCCGCTTCGTCGTGCGGGTGCCCGTGGGCGCCGAGGGCAGCCTCTACCACCTGGATTACGGCGAACACCTGCAGGGCCGTTTCTGGAAAGTGGACGGCCAGTTGGAGCGCGCCGCCGTCGCGCTCAATGCCGAGGCCCGCCTGCCCGGGGAGCGCAGCCTGGCGATTACCGGAGATCTGTCCCGGGTGGACCTGTCTCGCTGGCGCCAGGTGCTGGCTGTCTACGATGGAGACGAGAGGACCGCCGGGGAGGCGACAGGACCTGAACCGTCGCCCCTGCCGGTGACTCTGGACCTGAGTACCGACCGGTTGCTGCTCGGCGCGACCGGGATAGACCATATCCACCTGCAGGGCCGCGGCCTGGGAGCGGACTGGCAGCTGCAGTTTGACAGCGAGACCGCCGCCGGCCGGCTGAGCGGGGCGCTCGACGGGGAGGCGCCGCTACAGCTGAAACTGAGCCACCTGCGCCTGCCGGCACTGGAAAAGAGAACCGCGGAGGGCGCCGATTCCGAAGGAGAGGGCGGGCCGCCGGACCCCTGGTCGGGCTACGATTTCGCCGGTCTGCCGCGGGTGGATTTCAGCACCGAGAGCCTGCACCTGGGAGAAGAGGATTTCGGCCGCTGGTCATTCCATCTGCGCCCGTCCCCCGACCGCCTGGTGGTGAGCGATATCCGCGGCGCCCTGCGCGGAGTGCTTGTCGAGGGTCGCGGTGAGGGCGAAAACCGGCTGGGTGCCCAACTGATGTGGACGCGTGCGGAGGACGGCAGCGAGTCGTCGCAGTTTATCGGTCGCCTGCGCGCGGGCGACCTGGCGTATGTGCAGCGGCTCTGGGGCCAGGAGCCGGCGATCGAGAGCGAATCCGCCACCTTCGATACAGCGTTGCGCTGGGACGGTTCGCCGGCGCGTGTGGCCGGCAACCTGCTATCTGGCGAACTGAAAATCGATATTCGCAAGGGGCGCTTTCTGCGCGCCTCTGACAACGCTGGCTCCGCGGTGCTGCGACTGTTGTCGCTGTTCAACTTCGATACCTGGGCGCGGCGCCTGCGCCTGGACTTTTCCGATCTGTACCAGAGCGGCATGGCCTTCGACCGGGTGCGCGGCGAGGTGTTTTTCGAGGGCGACGGCCAGTTGCTGATCGCCGTGCCCATCCAGGTGGAGGGGCCCACCAGCGAGTTGCAGATGGCCGGCCGGGTCAACCTGAAACGGGAGGATCTGAACCTGACCCTGGTGGCCACCCTGCCGGTGAGCAACAACCTGGCCCTGGTGGCGGCGTTGGCGGGCGGCCTGCCGGCGGCGGCGGGGGTCTACCTGATCAGCAAGGCGTTCAAGAAACAAATGAATAAAATGGCCAGTGTCAGTTACCGTATCAGCGGGGACTGGTCCGATCCCCAGATACGCTTCGACAGGCTGTTCGACGACGAGGGCGCGCGACGCCAGGGCAGTGCCGCCGAGCGACAGATCAACGAAGCCGCCCGGGCGCGGGGCCAGCCGGATGGGGAACCGGCGGCGAAGGCCAGCCAGTTGTCCCCGCCCCCCGCCGGCTGAGCTGTGTCGCCGGGAAGGACTCTGAACCAGTGGGTAGAGAGGCTTCGAATATGAACAGATCCGCTCTGCTGCTTGCGCTCATCCTGGGCGCCGCCGCGCTGCCCGCCTGCACCGAGGCGGATGAGGGGCGCGATCAGTCCATGACCGTGGAAGAAGCGAAGGCGCATATCGCCGCGGGCACCGAGCTGTCGCGGATTCCCAAATCCGTGTGGCGCCAGCTGCTGCCGGAAGACCAGTACGAAATACTATGGGAGAGGGACACCGAACGCGCCTTCAGCGGCAAGTGGCTGCACAATGAGGCGAAGGGAGTTTATGTGACTGCCGGCTGCCGCCTGCCCGTGTTCAGTTCCGAGCACAAGTACGATTCCGGTACCGGCTGGCCCAGTTTCTGGGACATCGCCTATCCGGAAAATGTGGTGCTGCGCGAAGACTACAACTGGGGGATAAAGCGCACCGAAGTCCTGTCCGCCTGCGGTGAGCACCTGGGCCATGTGTTCGAAGACGGCCCCGAGCCCACCGGCCTGCGCTACTGTCTCAATTCCCTGGCATTGGATTTCGTACCAACGGTTGCGAAAACCGAATGATTATTCGATATTGTGGGCGCCGCCCCTACGATTCCTGCATAAACAAGTCGCGCAGGAAACGAAACAGCTTGCGCTGGTTGGCCGGCGGTTTGCCGGTTTGGATTTCCCTGTTTGAGTCGCGGATCAACTGGCGCAGCTGTTGGTGGTCCGCCTGCGGATAGCGATCGAAAAACTCGCTCTGCGTAGCCTTGTCTCCGTCCAGAAGGCGCTTGCGCCAGTCTTCGGCCATCTTGTCGAAACGGATATGCTGTTGGTCCCGTTCCCTGAACCTGGCCAGTACCGTCTCGATCGCCTCGCTGTCGGCGCTGCGCATCAGTTTGCCGATATACTGCAGCTGTCGCCGGCGGGCCTCGTTGGATTTGATACGGTGGAGGGTATTGATCGCCTCGCGCAGATCCTGGTCCAGCGGCACCTCCGCCAGCTGGGCCGCCCCCAGCTCGGTGAGCTGTTTACCCAGGTCCTGCAACTGGTGCATTTCCTTTTTTACCCGGGTTTTGCTTTTCGGCTGTTCTTCTTCGAAATCGTCGTATTCGTGCATTCTGTTTTTTTCCCGTAGGTGCGTCGCGCGCACCGTTTGTCTCGGGTACGCGCGAGGCGCACCTTGGAGCCTGTTTGAATTCTTCGTTTCCCACCCGGCCCCGCACTGGACGTGCAGCAAACAGGCTCTTAGGTGAATGGCACTAAGTTAAGGCTTTCGGGCGGGCCTGCTACCGGGAGCTGTTTGCGGGACACGGGCTAGGCGCCCCCCCGTGAATACATCCCTGTAGGCTTGTCCGCGAGGTCCCTCTCGCAGACAGTCCCGCAAACAGCTCCCGGTAGCAGGCCCTTCGCATCAAGCTCATCGCTTAACTTAGTGCCATTCGGCTCTTAGGTCATTCTTCAGCTAACCGTAGTACCAGGCCGCCAGACCGAGAAAGGACATAAAGCCCACCACGTCGGTGACGGTTGTGAGCGCCACGCCGCCGGCCAGGGCCGGATCTATGCGCATGGCGCGCAGCACTACCGGCAGTATGGCGCCGGCCAGGGCCGCGGTAATCAGGTTGATGATCATCGCCGCGAGGATGATCAGGGCAATCCTGGCATCACCGAACCACAGGCCGGCCACCAGGCCCATCACCATTGACCAGAGCAGGGCGTTGAGGGCGCCGGAACCCAGCTCGCGGGAGAGCAGCCAGCTCAGGTTGCTGCGGCCTATCTGCCCCAGGGCCATGCCGCGAATCACCACGGTGAGGGTCTGGCTGCCGGCCACGCCGCCCATACTGGCGACGATGGGCATCAGCACTGCGAGGGCTACCACCTTGTCGAGCGTCCCCTGGAACAGGCTGATCACCCAGGAGGCGAGCAGGGCGGTGAGCAGGTTGATCCCCAGCCAGACCGCGCGGCGGCGCGCGGTGCGTCTTACAGGCGCGAAGGTGTCCTCCTCCTCGTCCAGGCCGGCGAGGCTCATCAAGGAGTGGTCGGCATCCTCGCGGATCACGTCCACCACGTCGTCGATGGTGATGCGACCCAGCAGGCGATTGTCCTGATCCACCACCGGCGCGGTAATCCAGTCGTACTTCTCGAACAGGCGCGCGACCTCGCTGTCGGCGAGGTCCGCCGGTATCGGCTCCACGTCGGTGCTCATCACCTCGCGCACGGTGACCGAGGGGTCGGTGGTGAGCAGTTTTGACAGGGGCAGCAGGCCGATGTACTGGTCCTTGCGGTTGACCACGAACAGGTTGTCGGTGGATTCCGGCAACTGCTCGTGGCGGCGCAGGTAGCGCAGCACCACGTCGAGGGTGAGGTTGGGGCGTACGGATATGGTGTCCGTGTCCATCAGGCCGCCGGCGGTCTCCTCGTCGTAGGGGAGTACCCGCTCCACCCGCTGGCGGTCGCGCTCGCTCATGGCGGAGAGCACTTCCGCCATCACCCGCTCCGGAAGCTGCTGCAGTATGTCGGCGATATCGTCGGCGTGCAGGCCCTCCATCAGCGCCACCATTTCCCCGGTGTCCAGGGTGGCGAGGATCTGGCTCTGCACCTCGTCGCTGAGTTCCTGCAGGACCTCGCCCTCGACCTCCTTGCCGATCAGTTCCCAGATCACCTGGCGGATCCGCGGCGGCGAACTCTCCAGCAACTGGGCGATGCTCTGCGGCGTGAGGGTGCCCAGCATGCGCCGGACTTCGCGCCCGGTGCCGCTGTCGAGGGCAGCGAACAGTTCGCTCAATTGGTTCTGTGCGCGGAACTGGATCTCTGCCGGGGGAGGGTTGGGCACGGCGGCTCCTTCAATGCGGAATGCGGAATGCGGAATGCGGAATGGTGGTTCGTGCCGCAACCGAGGCCGGCGGCCGGTTGAGCGCATGATCGCGGCCGGCGGCGGAGGGCCGCCCCGCCGCTCCTACAGCGGGTAGCTGGCCCCTATTCCGCATTCCGCATTCATCATTCCGCATTATCTTTCACTCTGCTTCGCCGAAACGGTCCGCCACCAGTTCGTTGATGGCGCTGAGCGCGGCCTCTTCGTCGCAGCCGTCGACCTCCAGTTCCAGGTCACAGTCCTTGCCGGCGGCCAACAGCATCAGCGCCATCACGCTTTTGCCGTCCACGCACTTGCCCCGGCAGTGCACTTTTATGTCGGATGAGAAGCGCGCGGCGGTCTGCGCGAACTTGCTGGCGGCGCGGGCGTGCAGGCCCAGCTTGTTGATGATGGTGATCTGACTTTTCTGCATGGGTTGTTTCGACGTGGGTTACTGCGATTGTTCGCGGTGGCGGATCTGTATATTGTCGAACTGGCTGGAGAAGGCTTTCGCCAGCTGTTCCACCATATACACGGAGCGATGGCGACCGCCGGTACAGCCCACGGCGATACAGGTGTAGCTGCGGTTGCTCTGCTGGTAGGAGGGCAGCCAGCGTTGCAGGAACTGGCTGATGTCCCGCTCCATATCCCCGGTCTCCGGCTGCGCGCGCAGGAACTCGATCACTTCCGGGTCGCGGCCGGTTTTGTGGCGCAGCTCCGCGATCCAATAGGGGTTTGGCAGGCAGCGCAGGTCGAACACCAGATCGGCGTCCACCGGTACGCCGTGCTTGTAGCCGAAGGACTGGAACAGGATCGCCATGCCCGGCGACTCCTCGCCCACCACCCGGGTTTTCACCAGGTCGCGCAGCTGGTGCAGGCTGAGGCTGCTGGTGTCGATTACCAGGTCCGCTATGGCCGCCAGCGGGGCGAGCAGTTCCTTTTCCCGATTGAGGGCTTCCAGCAGGTGGGTGCGGTTGTCGCTGAGGGGGTGTTTGCGCCGGGTTTCGCTGAAGCGTTGCACCAGCACCGGTGAGCGGGCGTCCATGTAGATGACATCGCACTGCACGCCGCTTTCGCGCAATTCCTCGATGACCCGCGGTGCCTGCTGCACGTCCTGCCACAGGTTGCGCGCATCGATGCCCAGTGCCAGCCTGGGGTTGTCCACCGGCGGCTGTTCGCGCACCCGCCGCACCAGTTCTGGCAGCAGGCTGGCTGGAAGGTTGTCGATGCAGTTGAAGCCGACGTCTTCCAGCAGTTGCAGGGCGGAGCTTTTACCGGAGCCGGAACGGCCGCTGATAATCACTAAGCGCATTTTTTCGATTACCAATTATCAATGATCTGTGATTGTATCTGATGCTCAATGCCAGGCGTTCATTGTTAATTGGTCGCTGATTCAGGCCGCCGCGGCGCTGTCGATGGCCAGGGCGTAGAGTTCATCGTTGGTCTGGGCCTGGCGCAGTTTTTCCCGTACCCGGCTGTCGGAGAACAGGGCGGCGACTTCCGCCAGAGTTTCCAGGTGTTCCTGCTCTGCATCCTCTGGCACCAGCAGCGCGAACAGCAGGTCCACGGGCTGGCGGTCGGCGGCGTCGAAGTCGATCGCCGGCTCGGTGGTGCAGAGTACGCCGATGGGGCGCTCACAGCCGGGCAGGCGGCAGTGGGGGATGGCTACCCCCTCGCCGATACCGGTGGAGCCGAGGCGCTCGCGGGCGAGAAGCTGGTTGAAAATAGTGTCGGCATCCAGTTGTGGATATTCTTCGGCGATGGCCTGGGCAATATTTAACAGCAATTTTTTTTTGCTGCTCCCCGCCAGGTGACAAAGACTCAGGCGGGGAGAGAGTAGGGATTCCAATGTCATAGCTTATCGGTGGTTCTGTAACTTCTCTTTGTGTTTCTTGAGCTGGCGGTCCAGCTTGTCGGAGAGGGCGTCGATGGCCGCGTACAGGTCCTTGTCTTCGGAGGTGGCACAGAGGTCGTGTCCATTCATGTGCACCCTGGCCTCGGCCCTCTGTACCCTGGCCTCGGCCTTCTGGGTCAGTTTTTCAACCGATAGGATTACCTGGGCATTGGTAATGTTGTCGTAGTGCCGGGAGAGTTTTTCCAGTTTGCTATGGCAGTAATCGCGGATGGGGTCGGTCAATTCCACGTGGTGGCCACTGATGTTGATCTGCATGGACTTCTCCTCATCGAGTGCGTCGCTAGCCGGCCGCTCCTCGTCTGGGCCGCAACCCTACTAGGAAGTTAGCCAGAATGGAAGGATACACTCAAAGTTCGGGCGTTGGTCGCGGGCTGGGTGGAGTTGGACGCCTGTAAAAACTGACCGGCATATCGATATCGGTCAAAATCTGTGACTAAAAGTGTCCCGCTGGTCTGTAAATCTTGTCGGGAGATTGTGAGCGGTCTCTCATCAGACCAGGCGCTTGCGCTCGCTGGAGGAGGGGATGCCCATGGATTCCCGGTATTTGGCCACGGTGCGCCGGGCCACCTTGATGCCCTGGCGGTCCAGTTCCTGGGTGATCTTGTTGTCGGATAGGGGCTTGCGGGCTTCCTCGGAGTCGATCAGCTTGCGGATCATGGCGCGGATGGCGGTGGAGGAGGCGTCTTCACCGGAGTCGGTGCTCACGTGGCTGGAGAAGAAGTACTTGAGTTCGAACACGCCGCGGGGGGTGAGCATGTATTTCTGGGTGGTGACCCGGGAGATGGTGGATTCGTGCATGCCGATGGTCTCGGCGATATCCGCCAGCACCATGGGTTTCATCGCTTCCGGGCCCCGCTCGAAAAAGTCCTGCTGCTTGTCCACGATACTCGAGGCCACTTTGAGCAGTGTCTCGTTGCGGCTTTGCAGGCTCTTCAGGAACCAGCGCGCCTCCTGCAGGTGGTCGCGCAGGAAGTTGTTGTCAGTGGAGTTGTCGGCGCGCTTGATCAGTGCCGCGTAGTCGCCGTTGATGCGCAGTTTCGGGGTGGTCTCCGGGTTCAGCTCCACCAGCCAGCGCTGCTGTTTGCGGCTGACGATGATATCCGGCACCACATACTGGGTCTCGTCGCCGCCGAAAGCCTCCCCGGGGTGGGGATTCAGGGTCTGGATCAGGCGCACCACCTCGCCCAGTTGCGCCTCGCTCAGGCGTGTGCGGCGACTCAGCTGGCGGAAATCGCGCTTGCCCAGCAGGTCCAGGTGGCTGCCTACGACGATCTGTGCCTGCTCCAGCCAGGGGGTGTTCGCGGGCAGCTGCTGCAGCTGCAACAACAGGCATTCGCGCAGGTCGCGGGCGCCGCAGCCGGCGGGTTCGAACTGCTGGATGATCTTGAGTATCGCGACGACTTCGTCTTCCTCTGCGTTCAGGGCCGGGGCCAGTTCCGCCGGGAGGGATTCGAGAAAGCCGTTTGGGGCGATGGCATCGATCAGGGTCTCACCGATCAGTTTGTCCTGTTCGGACAGGGGGGTGAGATTGAGTTGCCACAACAGATGGCTGTGCAGACTGTCCGGCACCGAATTGCGCTGTTCCAGGGCCGGGTCGTCGCCCTCGCCGCCGCTGTAGCTGCCGCCGCTGTAGATGTCGTCCCAGCGGGTATCCACCGGCAGGTCGTCGGGGATGTCGTGGCTCCAGTCGCTTTCGGCAGCCTGTTCGGTTCCGTTGGCGGCGCCGCTGTCGGCCTGTTGCTCCTGAGTGTTCTGTTCCCTGGCTGTCTCTGCGGGCTCCTCGCCCTCGGTTTCCAGCAGCGGGTTGCTGTCCAGCGCCGACTGGATTTCCTGTTGCAGGTCCAGGGTGGAGAGCTGTAGCAGGCGGATAGCCTGCTGCAGCTGGGGCGTCATGGTCAGCTGAGTGCCGAGTTTTATTTGAAGGGACTGCTTCATAGAAGAAACTGCAAGGCATCCGGCGGATGAATCATCTGAAAATTCAGGATGTTGCAGACTAACCCTCTGCGGGGCGGCTTGCAAGCAAAAACTGTGCCGGCTTTTTGGGTCAGGCGACGAGTGGTGGGGTGGCAGGGGCGAACCCCGAATTCGGACACTAGATGGTGAACTCATGCCCCAGGTAGACCTCCCGCACCTGCTGGTTGGCGAGTACTTCCGCCGGGGTGCCGGCGGCGATGATGTGTCCCTCGCTGACGATATAGGCGGTCTCGCAGATATCCAGGGTCTCGCGCACATTGTGATCGGTGATCAGTACGCCGATGCCCCTGTTCCGCAGGTGGCGGATGATCTGCTTGATATCGTTGACCGAAATCGGATCCACGCCGGCGAAAGGCTCGTCCAGCAGTACAAAATCCGGATCTGTGGCCAGGGCGCGGGCTATCTCCACCCGGCGGCGCTCGCCGCCGGACAGCGCCATGCCCAGGTTGCCCTCGATGTGAGTGATGTTGAATTCCTTCAGTAATTCCCGGGTCTGTTGCAGGCGCTCGGCGCGGGACAGGTCCTTGCGGGTCTCCAGGATGGCGAGGATGTTGTCGCGCACTGTGAGGCGGCGGAATACCGAGGCTTCCTGGGGCAGGTAGCCGATGCCCTTGCGCGCCCGGCCGTGCATGGACAGGCCGGTGATGTCCTCGTCGTCGATCAGTACCTGGCCGGCATCCGCCTGCACCAGGCCGGCAATCATATAGAAACAGGTGGTTTTGCCGGCGCCGTTGGGGCCGAGCAGGCCGACCACCTGGCCGCTGCTGACGCTGACGGAGACGTCCTGGACAACTTTGCGTTTCTTGTATTGCTTGGCGAGATGTAACGCTTTCAGCGTTGGCATATTTCAATTCCGGTTGATCTGGCAGCCCTGGGTCCGACAGGCTGCTGGCTATTGGTGTTCGTCGCCGGTTGCGGGCTGCTGTTCAGTCTTTTTCTTTTCCGGTTTCCAGATCATTTCCACCCGCCCTTCGCCGGACTGGCCCTGGGCCTGCATCTGCTCGCTGGCCAGGTCGTAATCGATGCGCTCGGCGGTGAGGGTGTTGCCGTCGCGGTCCACGTAGGCGTCGCCGGTGAGGTGAAGTTCGTCGGAGTTGACGGTGTACTCGATGCGTGCGGCGCGGGCCTTGACCGGGTTCTGGCTCTGCTGGACCTGTTGCTGGAAGTGGGCTGGTTTGCCGGTGGCGATCACGCGGTTGATTTCCCCCTCGGCGTTGCCGTGGACTTCCACCCGGTCGGCGCGAATCTGCAGTGAGCCTTGGGTTATCACAACGTTGCCGCTGTATACAAACAGGTTTTTGCTGCGGTCGCCTTCGAAGTGTTTTGCGTCCACTTTGATCGGCTGGTCGCGATCGCCGGGCAGGGCGATGGCCTGCGCGATCAGGATCAGTGCGGAGATGGCGGCGAGCGGCCGCAGGAACTTATTTGGTTTCATAGATGCTTTCTACCTCGGAGAGGATCTCCACCCGGTCTTCATTCAGGTAGGCGCGCAGGCCTTTGCCCTGGGTGCGGCTGGGACCGGAGGTAATGGTAACAACTTTGTCCGTTTCGGCGTATTCCTTGCGGGGCTCGATGGTGATGCTCTGGGTACGCAATTGGACACCGCCGGGCCCCGGCAATTCATCGATTTTTACATCGCCGTGCAGTACCACCCGCTGGCCGTTGTTGTGGGCCACTCCGGTTTTCGATTCGGTATGCCATGTGGGCTGTTTGTCCTGGTAGAAGAGTATACGCGGTTCGGTGAGATCGGCGCGATCGCGGCGGGCGAACTGGAAGTAGGTGATGCGCTCTGCGTCCACCCGGTAGGCGAGGGTGCCCTCCTGATTGAAGTGCCGGGTGCGCGCATCGCGAATCACCAGGTCTGCGGCCTGGGTGTGCTGCTGCGGAGTGGGATGTTTGCCGAGCAGTTCTTCCGGCGGGCTCTCGGCAAACCAGAGCCCCAGGCTGATGAGCGCGACGACGATAACCAGCGGCAGCCAGGTGCGCATCAGTTTTCTCCGTCTCCGAGGTAGGGGGCCAATGCGGCTTCAAATGTACCCTGCACCTGCATGATGCGATCGCAGACTTCGCGCACGGCCCCCTCGCCGCCGCGCTTCCCGGTGACCCACAGGGCGCGCTCGCGCACCGCCGGCGCGGCGTTGGGGACCGAAATGGGACAGCCAACGCGGGTCATCACCTGCAGGTCCGGGTAGTCGTCGCCCATGTAGGCCATGTCTTCCAGGCGGTAGCCCTCACCGGCAAAGAGTTCCTGCAGCGCGGTGAACTTGTCCTCGCGCCCCTGGATCAGTTTGCCCACACCCAGTTCGTGGGCGCGGCGCTCGACCACGGCGCTGCGCCGGCCGGTGATGATAGCCACCTGCACGCCGGTCTTCTGCAGCATCTTGATACCGTGGCCGTCCAGGGTGTGGAAGCTCTTGAGTTCGTTGCCGTTGTTGTCGAAGCTGAGCCTGCCGTCGGTGAGCACGCCGTCCACGTCCAGTACCAGGTGGCGCACGCGCGCCAGGGCGCTGTTGAGTTGTTCTTCAGAAATCACGGTGGTCCTTAAAAGCTGTTGGGTGGCGGTGGCTTTTTTTGCCGTATGCCGGTATTCGGGGGCTTCTAGCCAGGGCTGTGGCGGCGCTGCTGCCGGTGGCCGTTCGCTCTACAGCCTCATCGGCAAACGTTTCGCGAACGGCCCCCCGGAAGCAGCGCCTGCGCATCGGGTCCCGGTATTCTTTTCCGGATCCCGGATCCCGGATCCCCGAGATCAGATCACCCCGGCGCGCAGTATGCTGCATATGCAGCAAGCCGGTGGGGGCGGTGCGCCTCGTTCTCTTGCCGTATGCCGGTATTCGGGGGCTCCTGGCCAGGGCTGTGGCGGCGCTGCTGCCGGTGGCCGTTCGCTCTACAGCCTCATCGGCAAACGTTTCGCGAACGGCCCCCGGAAGCAGCGCCTGCGCATCGGGTCCCGGTATTCTTTTCCGGATCCCGGATCCCGGATCCCGAGTCCCCGAGATCAGATCACCCCGGCGCGCAGTATATCGTGCATATGCAGCAAGCCGGTGGGGCGGTGTGCTTCGTCCTCTACTACCAGTGCGGTGATCTTGTTGTCTTCCATAATGCGCAGGGCTTCGGCGGCCAGGATATTCGCGGAGACGGTCTTGGGGCGGCGGCTCATCACTTCGTCCATGGTGGCGCTGTCCAGTTCCACCTTGTGGTCGATTACCCGGCGCAGGTCGCCGTCGGTGAAGACGCCGAGCAGGGCGCCCTCGCTGTCCACCACGGTGGTCATGCCGAAGCCCTTGCTGGTCATTTCCAGCAGGGCTTTGGACAGCAGGGTTTCCGGGGTCACCCGGGGCAGTTCGTCGCCGGCGTGCATCACGTCTTCCACTTTCAGCAGCAGGCGCCGGCCGAGGGCGCCGCCGGGGTGGGAGAAGGCGAAGTCCTCGGCGGTGAAGCCGCGGGCCTCCAGCAGAGCCACCGCGAGGGCGTCGCCCATCACCAGGGTGACGGTGGTGGAGGAGGTGGGGGCCAGGCCCAGGGGGCAGGCTTCGGTTTCCACGGATATATCCAGGTTCGCGTCCGCCGCTTGTGCCAGCGGCGAGTCCGACTTGCCGCTCATGCTGATCATGGGGATACCCAGGCGCTTGAGCAGCGGCAGCAGGGTGAGCACCTCCGCCGAGGAACCGGAGTTTGAGATGGCGATCACCAGGTCGTCGCGGGTGATCATGCCCAGGTCGCCGTGGCTGGCTTCGCCCGGGTGCACGAAAAAACTTGGGGTGCCGGTGCTGGCCAGGGTGGCGGCGATCTTGCGGCCGATATGCCCGGACTTGCCCATGCCGGTGACGATGGCGCGCCCGCGACATTGAAGGATAAGTTCGCAGGCGCGCTTGAAGTCGTCATCGATGCGTTTTTCCAGCTCTGCCACCGCTTCGGTTTCCATCAGCACCGTGCGGCGCCCGGCTATCAATATGGGGTCTTGTTGGGTCATGGCCTGTCGTTGTTGCGAATTTTGTGAGTGTATAGGATGCCTGAAGGATGCCGTTTCAGGGGTGGAACAGCAGCCAGTAATAGGCGATGTAGCTGGTCAGCAGCAGGGCGCCCAGGCGCCGGCCGAGGCGCCCCCTGGCGGGATGGCGCCACAGGCTGGCGGCAATCGCCGCCACCAGCATCAGGGTGATCGCCAGCATGGCCAGGTAATCGCGGGAGAATACCGCATCTTCCATCTGCGTGGTGGCGATAATCCCGGGTATCGACATCACGGCGAGAATATTGAAGATGTTGGAGCCGATGATGTTGCCCAGGGCCAGGTCGAAGTGTCCGCGCAGGGCGCTGACGATCGAAGCCGCCAGTTCCGGCAGGCTGGTACCCACAGCCACTACGGTGAGTCCGACCACCAATGGACTGATTCCCGCGGCCAGGGCCAGGTGTCGCGCCCCCCAGACGAGTATTTCCGAGCTGACCAGCAGGGCGGCCAGGCCGATGGAGAACCAGGCGATGGCGAGCGGGATGGTGTAGATGTGGATTTCCACGTCGTCTTCTTCCGGTCCGTGGTGCGTCTTTTTGTAGCGCACGGTAAGCCACAGCAGCAGTGCCAGCAGGCTGGCCAGGAGGCCCCCTTCCGCGAATGTCAGGCGTGCATCGTAGAGCATGAAGCCCGCCAGTGCGGTCACCGCCAGCAGCGCGGGGACCTCCTGGCTGAGCAGGTGGCGCTGTGCCGGCAGTGGTGCCACCAGGGCAGTGATGCCCAGTACCAGGCCGATATTGGCCAGATTGGAGCCCAGGGCGTTGCCCACAGCCAGATCGCCGGCCCCTTTCAGTCCCGCACTGATCGCCACTATGATTTCGGGGGCCGAGGTGCCCAGGGAGACAATGGTGAGGCCGATCACCAGTTTCGACAGTCCCAGCTGCAGCGCCAGTGCGGCGCTGCCGGCGACAAAGCGGTCGGCGCTCCACACTAACCCGACGAGCCCGACCAGGATCGCCAGCGCCGCCAGCCAGACTTCCGACATGCTAACCTCATAATGAATGATGTGAAATGCGGTGCCTTGCAGCGCGGTAGATCACTGCACCGGTGTGATACATCGCCACACCGCCGGGCGCCGCCATGGTATAGTTTGCCGCCGCCGCTGTCAGCCTTGCCCAGAGGGCTTGTCGGGCAGCGGGTGTACGGCGGGAGGCTGGCGGCGCGCGAGGGCACTTTCTGTGCGCCGTATGTATCCAGGGAAGAGTTTGCCAATGGGAGAATTTTTGTGACCGTATCGTATATCTACAGCCGAGTGGGTTTCCCACAGCGGGTGAAAGTGATGGCCTGGGTGTTGCTGCTGGCCTGCTGGACGCCTTTTGCCAGTGCCGGGCAGAACCCGTATGTCATGATCGAAGGGGTCTCCCAGAATCTGTTGGGAGTGATTCGAGCCAATGCCCAGTACATGAGCTCGGATCCCCAGCGCTATTACGGCGCAGTGGACAATGTATTGGAGCCGGTGGTGGATTTCGATTTCATCGCCCGCGGGGTGATGGGTCGCTACGCCAAGCAGGCCACCGCCGCACAGCGCTCGCGTTTTACCAGCACATTCCGCAAGGACCTGGTGGCCACCTTTGCCCGCGGCGTGGCCAGCTTCGGCGAGATGGAGGTCAAGGTGGTCAATCCCGGTTCCGCTCCCGGCGGCAGACGGGTCAATGTGTTGCAGGAAGTGCGAAGCAGCGAGGGGGTGACCAAGGTCTCCTATACCCTGGTGCAGAACCGCTCCGGGCAGTGGAAGCTGATCAACGTGATCCTCAACGGGGTCAACCTGGGCAAGACCTTCCGCAGCCAGTTCGCCCAGGCGATGCAGACCCACGGTGATATCGACAAGGTGATCGCCAACTGGTCTGCTGCGGACAAGGTGGCCGACCAGGTCAGTTGAACTGCGATCGGTGTCGGGCAGCGCGGTGACGGCTGCGCTGTCCGCTCAATTCCGCTACACTGCACGCCGTTTTCAAACCGACCAATCCCCGCCTATGCAACCTGAAGAAATCAAAGCCCTGATCGAGGGGCATATTCCCGAGAGCCATGCGGATGTCTCCTTCGAGGGCAGCCACCTGATGGTCACCGTTGTGAGCAGCGCCTTCGCCGGTCTCAGCCGGTTGAAGAAACAGCAACTGGTATACGCCGCACTGGGTGACAAGATCGCCGACGGTACCCTGCACGCGGTGCAGATGCAGACCCTTACCCCGGAAGAAGCCGGTCAGTAAGCCGGCATCGGAATCGAGAAGGTCAATAGTGTGGCACAGGGAGGTACCGCCGCAGGCCGCACGGTCAAGCCGGATCGGCCAAGTTAAAAAGACGCGAGACTGAATGGACAAGTTAATTATCGAGGGCGGCAGCCCAATCTCCGGTACCCTGAAAATTTCCGGCGCCAAGAACGCCGCGCTGCCGATACTCGCTGCGGCCCTGTTGGCGGATGGCCCCGTGCACATCCACAACCTGCCGCATCTCAACGATATCACCACCATGATCACCCTGTTGCGGTGCATGGGCTGCGATATCACGATCGATGAGAAGCTGGGGGTAGAGATCGACCCCCGCCCGGTCAACGACCTCACCGCGCCCTACGAACTGGTGAAGACCATGCGCGCCTCCATCCTGGTATTGGGGCCGCTGCTGGCCCGCCACGGGGTGGCCAACGTGTCCTTTCCCGGCGGCTGCGCCATCGGCAGCCGCCCGGTGGACATCCACCTCAAGGGCCTGGAGGCCATGGGGGCGGAGATCACCATCGACGAAGGCTTTATCCGTGCACGCACCAACGGCCGCCTGAAAGGCGCCAATATCGTGATGGAAAAGGTCACCGTGGGCGGTACCGAGAACCTGCTGATGGCCGCGGTACTGGCCGAGGGCACCACGGTGCTGCACAACGCCGCGCGGGAGCCGGAGATCGTCGACCTGGCGGAATTCCTGATCACCATGGGCGCGCAGATCGAGGGTGTGGGTACCGACACCCTGCGGGTTCACGGCGTGTCCCGCCTCAATCCCTGCACTTTTACCGTGATGCCGGACCGGATCGAGACCGGCACCTTCCTCGCCGCCGCCGCCGCCGCCCGTGGCAAGGTGCGCCTGACTCACACCCGCGCCGGCATACTCGACGCGGTGCTGGCCAAGTTCGAGGAGGCCGGTGCGTATATTTCCTGCGGTGACGACTGGATCGAGCTGGACATGAAGGGCAACCGCCCCAAAGCGGTGAGCTTCCGCACCGCCCCCTATCCGGCGTTTCCCACCGATATGCAGTCCCAGTTCACCGCCATGAACGCGGTGGCCGAGGGCAAAGGCGCGGTTGTGGAGACCGTATTCGAGAATCGCCTGATCCAGGTACATGAACTCAACCGCATGGGCGCCAATATCCTGCTGGAGGGCAATACCGCGATAGTCACCGGCGTGGAAAAACTGAAGGGCGCCCCGGTGATGGCATCGGATCTGCGCGCCTCCGCCAGCCTGGTGATCGCCGGAATGATCGCCGAGGGCACCACTATCGTGGACCGCATTTACCATATCGACCGCGGCTACGAGTGTATCGAGGAGAAGCTCCGGCAGTTGGGGGCGAATATCCGGCGGGTGCCGGGATAACCTGGGCGCGCGGAGCTCCAGCTCCGCTTGCGGGCCGCAGGCCCGCTCCGATTTCGAAAAGAGCGTCCCGGTCGTTAACGCTAAAAAACGATAACCACTATGCAAATTACCATCGCCCTCACCAAGGGGAGAATCCTGCAGGAGACCCTGCCGCTGCTCGCAGCTGCGGGGCTGGAACCGCTGGAGAATATCTCCAAGAGCCGCAAGCTGATTTTTCCCACCAACCGGCAAGGTGTGCGCCTGCTGATTCTGCGCGGCGTGGATGTGCCCACCTATGTGCAGCACGGCGCCGCGGATATGGGGGTGGCCGGCAAGGATACCCTGCTGGAACAGCCAGGGGACAATGTCTACGAGCCACTGGACCTGGAAATCGCCCGCTGCCGGCTGATGACCGCCGGGATCAAGGGGGCGGAACTGCCCCGCGGACGCATCAAGGTGGCCACCAAATTTGTGCAGAGCGCCAAGCGCTACTACGCCGCCCAGGGGCGCCAGGCGGATATCATCAAACTCTACGGCGCCATGGAACTGGCGCCGTTGATGGAGCTGGCGGACGAGATCGTGGATATCGTGGATACCGGCAACACCCTCAAGGCCAACGGCCTGGAGGCCCGGGATACCATCGCCCAGATCAGCAGCCGGCTGATTGTGAACAAGGCGTCGATGAAAATGAAATACCAGCCGATCAACGCGCTGATTGAAAAGCTCAGCGCCGCCGTCAATAAACAATGACCAGTAATCGATGATCAATATTCGCCAGTTACACAGCCGGGATAAAGACTTCGGCGCGCAGCTGGAGCAGCTGCTGGCCTGGGAGTCCGTCGCCGACCCCGGAGTAGAGGCGACCGTTGCGGAAATCCTGCAGCAGGTGCGCGAGCGCGGCGACGCCGCGGTGATCGAATACACCAACCGTTTCGACCGTCGCGAATTGCAAGGCGCGCAGGATTTTTGCCTGCCGCCGGAAGCGCTGACTGACGCATTGGAGCGAATTTCCTCCACGGAGCGTGAGGCCCTGGAAGCGGCCGCCGTGCGGGTGCGCGAATACCACCAGCGCCAGTTGCAGCAGTCCTGGCAGTACACCGAGGCCGACGGCACTGTGCTCGGCCAGCAGATTACCCCCATGGAGCGGGTGGGCATCTATGTGCCCGGCGGAAAGGCCAGTTACCCCTCGTCTGTTTTGATGAACGCGATTCCCGCCGTGGTTGCGGGCGTCGACTGTGTGACCATGGTGGTGCCGGCGCCGGACAACCAGTTGAACGACCTGGTACTGGCCGCCGCCGCCATCGCCGGAGTGGACCGGCTCTACACCATCGGCGGTGCCCAGGCGGTGGCGGCGCTCGCCTATGGCACCGAGTCCATTGCGCGGGTGGATAAAATCGTCGGCCCCGGCAACATCTTTGTCGCCGCCGCCAAGCGCGCGGTGTTCGGCCAGGTGGCAATCGATATGATTGCCGGCCCCTCGGAAATTCTGGTGATTTGCGACGGCAAAACCGATCCGGACTGGGTCGCCATGGATCTGCTGTCCCAGGCGGAGCACGACCAGCAGGCCCAGTCGATCCTGGTCAGCCCGGACAAGGATTTCCTGAAGGCGGTGGCGGATTCGTTGCAGAGACAATTGGCGGAACTGCCGCGCCGGGATATCGCCGCGGAGTCCCTGGCCGGGCGCGGCGCACTGATCGCGGTGGAGAACATCGATGAGGCGATCGCCCTGGCCAACCGCATAGCGCCGGAGCACCTGGAGGTCTCGGTGGAAAACCCCGAGCGCTACCTGCCGCAGATCCGCCACGCCGGCGCCATCTTCCTGGGGCGTCACACCGCCGAGGCCCTGGGTGACTACTGTGCCGGCCCCAACCACGTGCTGCCCACCAGTGGCACCGCCCGTTTCTCCTCGCCACTGGGGGTGTACGATTTCCAGAAACGCAGCTCGGTGATCTACTGTTCGCCACAGGGAGCCGACCATCTCGGCCGCGTGGCCGCCACTCTCGCCCGGGGCGAGGGGCTGGAGGCGCACGCGCGCTCGGCGGAATACCGGGTCAAGGAATAAAAGCCGGCTGCGGAGTTATTCACTATCGGGGATTTTGGTCGCCTGCCAGGCCAGGACCCGCCATTCGCCGTTGCGTTTCACAAAGGTGCCGGTGTTGTTTTGCTCAGCTGCGCCGTTGGGCCTTGGGTTTTTCCGACACCGTGGCGTTCACGGTGTTTTCCTTGCCGTTGCGGATAAAAGTGATCGACACGGTATCGCCGGGGCGCAGGGTGGCCATGGCGGCCATGGGGGCCACTGCGCGTCTGCCGTCGTTGATGGGGATGCCGTCGATATGGGTGATCACGTCGCCCGGCTTGAGCCCCGCTTTGTGCGCCGGCCCTTGGTTATAGATGGCGGTGACGATTACGCCGTTGCTGGAACTGAGGCCGAAGGAGCGCGCCAGTTGAGGATTCATGGCCTGGGCCTCGATACCCAGCCAGCCGGGAACCACGTGGCCGAACTCGATAATGTCCTGCATGACCTTGAGGGCGATGTTGGACGGTATCGCGAAACTGATGCCACCGGAGTAGCCGGACTGGTTGAGGATGGAAGTGTTGATACCCAGCAGGCGGCCGTGGGCGTCCACCAGCGCGCCACCGGAGTTACCCGGGTTGACCGCGGCGTCGGTCTGCAGGAAATTCTGCAGGTAGCTGCCGGTGCCGCTGTTTTCCAGGTAGCGGCCGGTGGCACTGATGATGCCCTGGGTTACCGTCTGGCCCACACCGAAGGGATTGCCGATGGCCAGCACCACGTCGCCCACCTGGGCTTTCTCCGGCTCGCCCACCTCGATGACGGTGAGGCTGGACAGGGTAATCTTCAGCACTGCCAGGTCGAAATTCGAGTCGCTGCCCACCACCTGGGCCTGGGCCTCGCGGCCGTCCGCCAGCAGAACCACGATAGCATCGGCGCCGTCGACCACGTGGTGATTGGTGAGGATATAGCCGTCGTCGCTGACGATGACCCCGGAGCCCAGGTTGGACTGCATGCGCTCCTGCTGGGGCAGGTTCATGCTGTTGAACAGTCGCCGGAACAGGGGGTCGTCAAACAGCGGGTGGCGCCGCTGGGGCACCGCCTTGCGGGTGTAGATGTTGACCACTGCCGGGCCGGCGCGGTTGACCGCGTCGGCGTAGGACACCGGTCCTTCGGCCGCGCTACCGGTGGGGCCCTCCGGCGCGCCGCGAAACTGCGGGAACAGCAGCAACAGCGCCGCGGCGATTGCCAGGCCAATACCGACGGGCGCGATCCAGTCTTGCAGAAAACGTTGTAGGGACACTCTCGACTCCTCGATTTGACGCCATTATACATGCTGGGCGCTCCCCTCTCCCGCTTGCGGGAGAGGGGTGGGGGAGAGGGAGCGGGCCACCGGCCATTGGTCATTCGCGCCCGATCCGTATAATGGGCGCCTCGAAATTCCAACACGCCCTGAATCAATTCTCGGAGAACTCTATGTCCCTGGTTCGTCCCCACGGCAGCGTCGAGCTGCAGCCTCGGTTTGTGTACGACAGTGAAAGGCATCATCAACTGATGCACGAGGCGGAGTCACTGCCGTCGATTGTGGTCAGCTCCGCGGCGGCGGCCAATGCGGTGATGCTGGGGGCGGGTTACTTCAACCCTCTGCACGGCTACATGAACCTGGCCGATGTCCTGAGTGTGGCGGAGTCCCTGCGCACTGTCGACGGGCTGTTCTGGCCCGTGCCGGTGGTGAACATGGTGGAGGATACCAGCGCGATCGAAGGCTGCTCCCGCATCGCACTGCGCGACCCCAATGTGGAGGGCAACCCGGTGCTGGCGATTATGGACGTACAGGCCATCGAGACGGTATCCGAGGAGCAGGTGGACACCATAGCGGAGCATGTTTTCGGCACCCTGGACGACAGGCACCCCGGCGTGAACACTTTCAAATCCGCTGGCCGCCAGCTGATTTCCGGCCCCATCGAGGTGCTGAACTTCAGCTATTTCCAGAGCGATTTCCCGGATACCTTCCGCACCGCAGTGGAGATCCGCAACGAATTCACCGAGCACGGCTGGAGCCGGGTGGTGGCCTTCCAGACCCGCAACCCCATGCACCGCGCCCACGAGGAACTGTGCAAAATGGCCCTGGAAGCGGTGGATGCCGACGGCGTGCTGATCCATATGCTGCTGGGCAAACTGAAGCCGGGGGATATTCCCGCGCCGGTGCGCGATGCCTCGATTCGCAAGATGGTTGAGCTGTATTTCCCGGCCAACACGGCGATGGTGACCGGCTACGGTTTCGACATGCTCTACGCGGGCCCGAGGGAAGCGGTGCTGCACGCGGTGTTCCGCCAGAACTGCGGCTGCAGCCACCTGATCGTCGGCCGCGACCACGCGGGCGTAGGAGATTACTACGGTGCCTTCGATGCGCAGACCATCTTCGACGAGAAGGTCCCGGAGGGGGCGCTGGAAATCGAGATCTTCCGCGCCGACCACACGGCCTACTCAAAAAAGTTGAATAAGGTGGTGATGATGCGTGATGTGCCGGATCACACCAAGGAGGACTTTATCCTGCTGTCCGGCACCAAAGTGCGTGAAATGCTGGGTGACGGTATTGCGCCGCCCCCGGAGTTCTCCCGTCCGGAGGTGGCTCAGATTCTGATGAATTACTACCAGAAGCAGTGATGGGTGAACAATGACCAGTGGCGCCTATGGGGGGCACTGGTCATTGTGATGTGGCATCAGCGGCTCGCGGTGCCCTCGGCTTCTTCTTCCGTCCGGTCTTTTTCCAGGCCGAAATCCTCCGCCAGAGTGCCTTTGGCACCCGGCTCCTTGGGCGCCCAGTCCCGCGGTGGAGCTACCGCCTGGCTCTCGTCATTGTCACTCAGCTTGCCGCTGCCGGCCTCCAGCATCTGCCGGCCGATATCCTGGCTGGACAGGCGCACCGCGCTGTTGGCCAGGTATTCGTGCACCTCCCGATAGCTCTCGGTCAGGTTGTGGACCAGCTGGGCAGTCTGGTCAAAATGTTCGTTGACCTGCAACTGGAAGTCCTCCAGTTTGCTGTTGGCTTCGCGCAGGCGGAGCTCCAGTTCCTGGGTTCGATCAACGCCATTGCGGCTACGGACGGCGAGAAAGGCCAGCAGCGCGCCCAGCGCCAGGCCGAGAACAGCGACCAGAATCAATACCGATGTAGAGTGCACGAAAACTTTCTCCTCAACTTTGACAATGATACCGACAATCCGTGACGGTGCCGTCATTATACGCAATTCAGAGCCCGGCGTCGGTTTTGAGTGCCTGGGGGAATTTGGTAGAGTGGCGCCCTTCGCAACCAGCCAGTCGGTTATATCCGCAGATGTCCCCATCCAATAACCCGTTGCCTTCGCCCCTGGCGCGTTATCGGCGCGACTTGCAGCGCCCGGATTTCATTGCCGATCCGGCCCAGGAAGCTGCGGTCGAGGAACTGCAGGATTTGTACCAGCGCCTGCTGACGCAGGGAGAGACGGGCGGCTTGCGGGAGCGCCTGCGGGCTATGTGGCGGGGGCGGGGGGAGCCGGAGCGGGGGCTCTATCTTTGGGGCGGCGTGGGTCGCGGCAAGACCTACCTGATGGACGCCTTCTACGAGTCGCTGCCGTTTGAGCAGAAGCAGCGCACCCACTTCCACCGCTTTATGCGCGAGGTGCATCGGGAGCTCAAGGCCCTGACGGGGGAGAGGAATCCCCTGGAGAAGGTGGCGGAGCGAATTGCCGGGCGGGCCCGGGTGCTCTGCTTCGACGAATTCTTCGTCTCCGATATCACCGATGCGATGATTCTCGCCAACCTGCTCGACGCGCTGTTCCGCCGCGGCGTCACTCTGGTGGCCACCTCCAATATCGAGCCGGCGGGGCTGTACCGGGACGGTTTGCAGCGGGCCCGCTTCCTTCCCGCCATCGCTTTGCTGGAGCGTCATACCAAGGTGGTCAACGTGGATGGCGGTACAGACTACCGCCTGCGCGCCCTGGAGATGGCCGAGCTCTATCACTGGCCGCTGGACGATTCGGCGGACGTCAGCCTGGCCCGGAGTTTCGCCGGGCTGATGGTGGAGGGCTGCGAGGTGCGGGGGCAGGTGAACCTGGATATTGAGGGCCGGCACGTCCGCGCGCTGAAAGTGGCGGATGACGTGGCCTGGTTCGACTTCAGTGACCTGTGTGACGGGCCGCGCTCCCAGAATGACTATATCGAACTGGCCCGGGAGTATCACACCGTGCTGCTGGCCAAGGTGCCGCGCTTCAACGAGCGTATGGAGGCTCAGGCGCGGCGCTTTATCAATCTGGTGGACGAGTTCTACGACCGCTGCGTCAAGCTGGTGATCTCCGCGGAGGTGCCGGCGGAGCAGCTGTACGGGGGGCGCCACCTGAAATTTGAGTTCGAGCGGACGGTCAGCCGGTTGCTGGAGATGCAATCCCACGAGTACCTGGCGCGGCCGCATCGGCCTGAATGACGTTTGGGTGGGCCGGGTGCCAGTAAGCTGGCTTCCGGGCGGCCCTGCTGCCGGGGCTTCGCCGCATTGGACCTTGGAGTCTCGACTGGCTCTCAGAGCCTGTTTGGAATCTTGCACAAAACTCTCCGGGCCGGATGGGGCGCCTCTTTCCGGGACCTTTCATGGCCATGGATGGCCGTGGAGAGCGTACAGGGATGTATTCACAGCGTGTCCCGGAAAGAGGCACCCCATCCGGACTCGCACTGCGGCCTGGAATTCCGGAGAATTCAAACAGGCTCTCAGAAAAGCTTGTCGGGCGGATAAGCATCAAGCGCATCCGCTGCTTTGGTTATGGATGCACAGGGGGAGTCCCGAGTCCCCCAAACCGCTTGAAAACCATACACCTCTTGTGTACTATCCGCGCTCTTTTGTGGGACGGCCCTTTCGTTTCGGGCCATATTGCAGGTTTTATAACATGAAGACATACAGTGCCAAGCCGGAAGCGGTAACACGCGACTGGTATATTGTTGACGCTGCGGACAAGACTCTCGGCCGTATTTCCGCCGAGATCGCCACCCGTCTGCGCGGCAAGCACAAGCCTGAGTACACGCCCCACGTTGACACTGGTGACTACATCGTTGTGATCAACGCGGAAAAAGTGCGTGTAACCGGCAACAAAGCCAAGGACAAGATCTACCACAGCCACTCCGGCTACCCCGGTGGTCTCAAGTCCATCAGCTTTGAAAAGCTGGTTGAGAAAGCGCCCGAGCGCACCATTCAAAGCGCCGTAAAAGGTATGCTGCCGAAAGGTCCGTTGGGTCGCGCCATGTTCAAGAAACTGAAGGTGTACAAAGGCAGCGAACATCCTCACGCGGCGCAACAGCCGATTGAACTGGCGATCTAAACGGAAATACTTTTATGGCAACTACTCAATATTACGGTACCGGCCGCCGCAAGACCTCCACCGCCCGTGTTTTCATCGAGCAGGGCGAGGGCAAGATCACCGTGAACGGTCGCGCCCTGGACGAATACTTCGGCCGCGAAGTGGCGCGCATGATCGTGCGGCAGCCGCTGGAGATGGTCGAAATGACTGAAAAGTTCGACATCAACGTCACTGTGAAGGGCGGTGGCTCCTTCGGTCAGGCGGGCGCTATCCGCCACGGCCTGACCCGCGCCCTGATGCAGTATGACGAAGCACTGCGCCAGCCGCTGCGCGCCGCGGGCTATGTAACCCGCGACGCCCGCGCTGTGGAGCGGAAGAAAGTGGGCCTGCGCAAGGCGCGCAAGAGACCGCAGTTCTCCAAGCGTTAAGCTTCTCCTACGGAAAACCCGGCTGCAGCCGGGTTTTTTTGTTTCGGGCCAGTGCCGGGAGAGTTTTCCGGTGCTGAGCACTTCTTGTCATTTTTGCTTATTTTCTCGCCAGTTCGCTGCGGGTTTCCCGACGTTCCCGCTGGCTTGCCTTGTATCAGTTTGGCATTTTCTTTAACATTGCGCGGATTTGTATCCGCTTGATTTATGGGGTTTATTCGCGCGAAAAAGCGGTGCGGAAGTTCGCGCGAAAAAGCGGTGCGGAAGGTTTTTGGGTTTGGGTCAGACCTCTTCATCAGAAGTAAGGGGCGCTGTGATGGGAGAAATACGTCATGAGTGATGACGGTGTAAACGCGGGGCGGCGTCGTTTTCTGACCGCCGCCACGTCGGTAGTCGGTGGTGCCGGAGCAGTCGGTATCGCTGTGCCTTTTGTGAAGTCCTGGAATCCGAGCGCCAAGGCCAAGGCCGCCGGCGCGCCGGTCAAATACAACGTCAGCAAGCTGGAGCCGGGCCAGATGGTCACTGTGGAGTGGCGCGGCAAGCCTGTCTATGTGGTACGCCGCACCGAACAGGTACTGGAGAACCTGGTCAAGGTGGAGCCCATGCTGCGGGACCCGGATTCCGAGGAGTCCATCCAGCCCCCCTATGTGGATCCGGAAAACCGCTCCATCAAGCCGCACTTGCTGGTATTGGTGGGCCTCTGCACTCATCTGGGCTGCGCCCCCATGTATCGCCCGGAAGTGGGCGCTGCGGACCTGGGCGGCGACGAATGGATGGGCGGCTTCTTCTGCCCCTGTCACGGCTCCAAGTACGACCTGGCCGGCCGCGTGTACAAGGGTGTGCCCGCGCCCACCAACCTGGACGTGCCGCCTTATTCCTATGAGAGCGACGACGTAATTGTGATTGGCGTGGATGAGGAGGGCAGCGCATGAACTGGCTAAGCGCACTGGGGGATTGGGTCGATCAGCGGCTGCCGATCTACCAAGCCTGGGACAGGCATATGGGCAAGTACTACGCGCCCAAGAATTTCAACCTCTGGTACTTCTTCGGCGTATTTTCGCTGTTAGTGCTGGTCAACCAACTGATCACCGGCATCTGGCTGGTGATGAGCTACAACCCCACCGCCGAGGGCGCCTTTGCCTCGGTTGAGTACATCATGCGCGACGTGGAGTGGGGCTGGCTGATCCGCTACATGCATTCCACCGGCGCCTCCGCCTTCTTCGTGGTGGTCTACCTGCATATGTTCCGCGGCCTGATGTACGGCTCCTACAAGCCGCCGCGGGAGCTGGTGTGGATATTCGGTATGTGCATCTACCTGGTGCTGATGGCCGAGGCCTTTATGGGCTACGTGCTGCCCTGGGGGCAGATGTCCTACTGGGGCGCGCAGGTGATCGTGTCTTTGTTCGGTGCCATCCCCGGCATCGGCGAGGACCTGGTGCAGTGGATCCGCGGCGACTACCTGATCTCCGGTATCACCCTCACACGCTTTTTCTCCCTGCACGTGATCGCGCTGCCGCTGGTACTGGTGCTGCTGGTGGTGCTGCATATCCTGGCATTGCACGAAGTGGGCTCCAACAACCCGGACGGCGTGGAGATCAAGAAGAACAAGGACGAGAACGGCGTACCCAGAGACGGTGTGCCCTTCCATCCCTACTACTCGGTGCACGACCTGGTGGGTGTGGCGGTGTTCCTGTTCATCTTCTGCGTGGTGGTGTTCTTCTTCCCGGAGATGGGCGGCTTCTTCCTTGAGCACGCCAACTTTGAGGAGGCCAACCCGCTGAAGACACCGGAGCATATCGCGCCGGTCTGGTACTTCACGCCTTTCTACGCCATCCTGCGTGCGGTGACCATCGATATCGGCCCGCTGACCGCCAAGTTCCTCGGCCTGGTGGCCATGGGTGCGGCCATCGCGATCCTGTTCGTGCTGCCGTGGCTGGACAAGAGCCCCGTGCGTTCGATCCGCTACAAGGGCGCGCTGCCCAAGGCGCTGCTGCTGGTGTTCGCGGCGGTGTTTATCGTACTCGGCTACCTGGGTGTCCAGTCCCCGACTCCGGGACGCAATTTCCTGGCGCAGGTGGCGACTCTGTTTTACTTCGCCTATTTCGTCACCATGCCCATCTGGAGCAACCCGGTGGAGCGCAAGGGCATCCCGTCCTGGGTAGTGAGCGGTGTCTTCGGCGTATTCTTCCTGTGGATGGCGGTCAGCAACTGGAAAGCCAGTCTCTTTGTGGGTGTTGCCAGTCTGCTGCTTGCCGCGCTCTTTGTGACGCTGCCCTGGCTCACCGGCCGCGACGCGGTGCATCCGGAGCCCGAACGGGTCACCAGTCCCTCCGGCGGTAAGACCTTCGGTGTGTTGTTCGGTGGCCTGATCGTGGTGGCGCTGCTGGCCTTCCTGCCCATCAAGGCGGTGGGCGCCGAGAGCGAGGTCGAACTGGACTACATCCATATCGACCCGCAGAACAAACCCTCGCTGCAGAGGGGCGCCAAGTATTTCGTCAACTACTGCATGGGCTGCCACAGCGCCAACTTCTCCCGCTGGGAGAGAGTGTCCACGGACCTGGGGATACCCAAAGAGCTGATGATGCAGAACCTGGTGCTGGGCGACGACAAGATCGGCGGCCTGATGCAGATTTCCATGCGCCCGGAGGACTCCAAGGTGTGGTTTGGCGCCGCGCCGCCGGATCTCACCCTGGTGGCCCGCGCCCGCTCACCGGAATGGCTCTACACTTACCTGCGCAGTTTCTACAGGGATGACAGCCGCCCCGTCGGGGTGAATAACAAGGTGTTCCCCAATGTGGGCATGCCCCATGTGCTGATGGAGTTGCAGGGTCTGCCGGAGTGCGCCCCCGGACCCAAGCGCGAGCACGGCCATGTGGTGCGCGATGAGTTGGGCAACCCGATTATGGACGCCGAGTGCGGCAGCCTTCAGGTGAAGGACGTCAAGGGCTCCATGGACCAGGCTCAGTTCGACCAGGCGGTCTATGACCTGGTTAATTTCATGGCGTATGTCGCCGAGCCGATGGCGGGGGAGCGCAAGCGCACCGGCTTCTTCGTGCTGGCATTTATCCTGGTATTCTTTGTCTTCGCCTGGCTGCTGAACCGCGAGTACTGGAAGGACGTTGACCACTGAGGCAGCTGTAGACTTTATATTTTCACAGGGTGGTGGGCCTGCCTGCCGCCCTTGTTTGCTTTTTGACAGAAGGCCGGCCGCCGTGCCCGCCAATCAATTTGAGGTAGTTAGAACATGGGTGTGCCGACCAACAAGCGCTCCTCCATGACCTTCTTTTCCGATGGTCGCAGCCACTACAGCCATCGCGTGCGCATTGTGCTCGCGGAAAAGGGAGTATCCGTCGATATTATAGATGTGGACCCCGACGACAAACCTGCGGAACTGGCTGACCTCAACCCCTACAACTCCCTGCCCACCCTGGTGGATCGCGACCTGGTGCTGTTCGAGACCAAGGTGATGATGGAGTACCTGGATGAGCGTTTCCCGCACCCGCCGCTGCTGCCGGTCTATCCGGTGGCCCGTGCGCAGAGTCGCCAGATCATGTACCGCATCGAGCGCGACTGGTGCCCGCTGGTGGAGAAGATTCTCGCCGGTGGCAAAGACGTCGCCGCCGCCCGCAAAGACCTGCGCGACAGCTTCGCGGGTATAGCGCCACTATTCACCGATCTGCCTTATTTCTTTAACGAGGAATTCTCCCTGGTGGATTGTTGTATGGCACCATTGCTGTGGCGTTTGGAGCAGTTCGAGGTCAGCCTGCCGAAAACCAAACAGGCGAAACCACTACTGGACTATATGGATCGCCTGTTCTCCCGTGAGGCCTTCCAGCAGAGCCTGACCGAGTTCGAACGGGAAATGCGCTGAGGGACCAAGCCGCGCGTAGACAAAGCACCGCTTTGTGCGCGGATTGGCGCCCCGCCAGGATGGCGGGGCAGGGGGTGGATCGAACTCCATGAACTCGCGCCACGGATGGCAAGCACTGACCCCTCGTTGGCAATATTAGCGGAGAGCGACTTGAGTAAGCCGGATATGACGTCCAACCGCCCGTACATCCTGCGGGCATTCTACGAGTGGATAACCGACAACCGGTGCACTCCCTACATCCTGGTGGACACTCATCTGCCCGGCGTACTGGTACCCCAGCAGCACGTCAACGAAGACGGCCAGATAGTGCTCAATATTTCCGAGAGCGCGGTGGCCGGCCTGGCCATGGACAACTACGCCATCCGCTTCAACGCCCGCTTCGGCGGTGTGCCCACGGATATCCAGGTGCCGGTGGGTGCCGTAGTGGGTATCTACGCGCGCGAGAACGGCCAGGGTATGGTGTTCGAGGCGGAGGAGACTCCGGAGCCGCCCGAGCCCACCCCGCCCACCAGCCTCGGGCGCAAGTCCGCGAAAAAGCCCTCGTTGCGGGTGGTCAAGTAGTAGCCGGTGGTGAGCGGATGAAAGATTCGCTCATCGCTCGCCACTTCAAAGGCCTGAGACCTATTCCCACAGGCACGCCTTTCAACCCGGTATAATGGCCGGCAAATTTCACATTTTTCGCTTGCCATGCCTTTACTCCTGCACCGGCTTCGCTACTGCTGGCTGCCTGGCCTGTTGTTGGCCGCGGTTGCCGCGCAATATTTCAATCTGCTCAGTTTCCGCGGACTGCTGCTGCCAAAGCTGCCCTATCTGCTGTTGGGAATTGCCCTGTCCCTGGGGATTTTCTTCAAATTGAGCCGGGTGGCTTTTGTCGCGGCACTGCTGCTCGCCGGTTACACGGCGGTGGATTTCTTTCAGGTGGTTCCCGCCAGTGAGGCGGTTGTGGGGCTCGCCCTGGCATTGGCGGCGGTCAATATTTCCCTGGTTTCCATCAGCGAAGACCGCAGCCCGCTAAATGGCTTCGGTGTTCTGCTGCTGGCAGCTATAGCGGCCCAGGGGGCGGCGCTGGCCGAGCTGCAGCGATGCTGCTCCGCACAACTGGCCGGCTGGCTGCATTTCCCCGTGGGATCGATGCTGCCCCCCTGGCTGCCGGATATCCTGAGGGGGGTGCAATCGGAGGACCTGCTGTTGATGTCGGCGGCCGCGTTCGCCGGTCTGAGAGCCTTCTGGCGACCGGAGCATATCGGGGTCGGCCTGTTCGCCTGCGTGCTCTTGCTGCTTGGGGCCTATTACGCCGGCGCGGGGGAGGGCACCCTGGTGCTGCTGATGGCCTCCTCCGGTCTGCTGCTGACGCTGCTGGCACTGCGCTCGGCCTACGAACTGGCTTTTCGCGATGAACTTACCGGCATTCCCTCGCGCCGCGCCTACAGCCGCTACCTGCTTACGCTGGGACGGCGCTACAGCATCGCGGTGGTGGATATCGATCACTTCAAGAAGCTCAACGATCGCTATGGCCACCAAGTGGGGGACCAGGCGCTGCGCATGGTGGCCGGTCAGATCGCCCGCTACGGCGGCGGCCGCGCCTTTCGCTACGGCGGTGAGGAGTTTGTGGTGGTTCTGCGGGGAGGAGATAGCGAGCGCGCCAGCCGCTCCCTGGAGCGCATGCGGGAGAAAATCGCCGGTTATCCCCTGCGCCTGCGCGGTGCCCCCCGCTCCGGCAAGGGCGACAGTCGTGCGATTCGAAAGCGCGGGCAGGGCGGCGGTAAGGTGATCAAGACCACGGTCAGCGTGGGGCTGGCCAGCAGCAGCCGGGAGATGAGATCCCCCGAGGACGTCCTCGGCGCCGCAGATCGAGCCCTGTACCGAGCCAAGCGCGGCGGGCGCAATAAGGTCTGTGTGCACAAGTGATTTCGGGACCCGGGACCCGGGATTCGGGATTCGGGACGGTCCCCCTTCCCTGTAGGAGCGGCGGGGCGGCCATCCGCCCATGGCCGCGATCGAACTCGCTTCGTAGCGCAGGCCAATCAGCGACCATGGGCTCCCCTACAGAAGAGCAGGGGGGCAAACGTCGCCGGGGAGAGAGGGGATGGACCGCAACAAACTGGCGCCCTATTCCCGCTCGTTATTGGTTAATCCGCCGCCGCCCACCATACTGCAAGGCAGGGCAGCGAAGGGAGACAGAGCGTGCGATTCCTCAGCCACACCCTCGGCATCTTTATCCATCCCGGCAAAGAGTGGGAGGCCATTCGCAACGAACGCTACTCCTTTGCCCAGGTATTCTTCAGTCATGTGCCGATACTGGCACTGATTCCCTGCGTCGCCGGTTATTTCGGTGTGACCCTGGTGGGTTTCCGGGTGGGCGGCCACGTGGCAAAGCTGACTCCCGGCAGTGCCGCAGCCCTGGCGATAGTGACTTATTTCTCGCTGCTGATCGGGGTCTATCTGTTCGGTGAATTTATCAACTGGATGTCCAGATCCTACGGCGTTAAGGGCGACGAACCCACGCGCCACTACGAGGGCACCGCACTGGCGGTGTTCGTGACCACACCGATCTTTCTCTCCGGTATTGTCGGTCTCTACCCGCACCTGTGGCTGAATGCCGCAGTCACCGGCCTGGCCGGAGTCTACTCCATCTACCTGATCTTCGAAGGCATCCCGATCCTGATGAACATGAGCAGGGAGCGGGCTTTTTTGTATGCCTACTCAGTAATCACCGTGGGTCTGGTGCTGTTGATAATAGTGCGCGTCGGGGCAGCGATTCTGTGGAGCCTGGGCATGGGGCCGGTTTATCAGAGTTGATCAACGGTCAATAAGCAGCAAGTCGCTCCTTTGGCCGGCTCCTTTGGCCGTCGATCACTGGCGGTTGTCCCCGATCACTGGTGGCATAGGGCAGTCCAGGCTGTCCGCCACCGCGCGCAGCAATTCGATTTCCTCCGCCGCTATCATACCGTCGTGGGTCATGGTTGCAGCCATGGCCTTCAGCAGCGCGGGTTTTTGCAGTGGTTTGATAGAGGCGGCGATGGCGATGGCCTTGTCCAGCCGCGGCAGGGTGATGTCGCCCGCGGCGGGCAGCGGTGTAATGTCCAGTTGCAACGCCCTGAGCCCGGCCTCGTAGGCGCGTTTGGCCGGCAGGTAGGCATGGTTTCCGGCGTGGGCCACGGCGGCGAGGATAAAGCGCATGGCGTCGCCGGTGGCGGCGGACTTCGTCGAGTGCCTGTGGCGGTCCGGCGCGCCTTCGAGCGCATGCATCAGTACCCGGTAGAGGGACCACTCCCACAATTCCACCCGGTTGTCGCTGCGCAGCAGCTTGATCAGGTTGCGCTTGAACACCTGGTACTGCTGCGGCGCCAGCGCCTTGAGCGCCGGCACGCAGAGATCCAGCAGCGGCAGGCGCGCGGTGGCGGGCAGCGATTGGAGTTGCGGTTGCAGTTTGTGCATTTCCCGCACCACCGCAGGGTGGGCAATTTCTTGCAGCAGTTGCTGTTGCGCCTGCCGCTGTGCCTCGTCCCTGTGTAGCAACAGGTGGTAGACCAGTGCGCGGGCCGCGAAGGGATCGCGGGCGGCCTGCTGCAGCGCCCCGGGCACCGATTGCAACAGTTGCCGGCCGTATTGCATCTGCCGCTCGTCGGGGTTGCCGATACTGTTGTCCACCGCATCGGCAACTGTACCGAAAGGCGCGGCCGCGGTGATGCCCATTGCCTGGGCATCCCGCTCCGCGGACACGGCGGGCCCAGCGGCCGCCTCTTCCACCCGGGGAAAACGCCCGTTCCACTGTGGGTCCAGCCGGGCGATGCGCTCATCCAGTGGCGGGTGGGTGGCAAACAGATTGGCGAAGGATCGTTTCAATCCGCTGGCAAAATACATATGGCTGAATTCGGCGGCGTTGTTCGCGGAGAGTTGCGAGCCGCCGCTGTAACCGCCGATCTTTTTCAACGCACTGGCGATGCCGCTGTTGTCCCGGGTAAACTGCACTGCCGAGGCGTCGGCGAGAAACTCCCGCTGTCGGCTCACCGCCGACTTGATCAAGTTGCCGAAAAAAGTTCCCGTATAGCCGATCACCGCCAGCCCGGCACCGAGCCCCAGCAATGCGGCGCGACTGCGGCTGCGGCCCGAGCCGAAGTAGCTGCCGCGCAACAGCCAGTAGCCCAGCAGGCCGATAATCAGTATGCCGTTGAGCAGACCGACGATGCGGATATTCAAGCGCATGTCGCCGTTGAAAATATGGCTGAACTCGTGCGCCACCACGCCCTGCAGTTCGTCGCGGCTGAGTTTTTCGATACATCCGCGGGTCAGGCCGATCACCGCATCCGCGGGCTTGTAGCCGGCGGCAAAGGCATTGATGGCGTCGTCATCGAGAATATAGACATCCGGCACTGGAGTACCCGAGGCGATGGCCATCTCCTCCACCACATTGAGCGCGCGCTTCTCCGCCGCACCGTGCGGGGCGATATTGATCTTGCGCCCACCGAGGGACTCGGCCACCGCCCGTCCGCCTGCGGCCAGTTGGCGCAGCTTGTAGAGGCTGCCCAGGGCAATCACCGCGGCGATTGTCAGGGCGATGGCGGCGACCGTATCCCAGCCCAGCAACTGGCCGTCTACCGGGGAGAAGGTCTGGCCGCGGGACCAGGCCACCAGCGCCGCCGCCAGCAGAGTGGTGATGGCAATCAGCGACACCACCGCCAGGGAGAAAAGCGCGACAAGCAGGGCGCTGTTGCGCCGCGCGCGGTCCTGGTATTCGAAAAAATTCATTCAGGCTGAACCGATCAGGTTTGTTGGTTGCGGGCCAAGGGGATTCAAAACTCCACTTTCGGCGCGGTCTGGAAGCTTTCGGAATCGGCGAATTCCAGCAGCCTGGCGTCCTCCCGGTGGCCGAAGAAGCCGGCGAAAAATACCGGCGGGAAGCTCTGCTTGTAGATGTTGTAGGACATCACCGCATCGTTGAACGCCTGGCGGGCAAAGGCCACTTTGTTTTCCGTGCTGGTCAGCTCTTCGTTGAGCTGCATCATGTTCTGGTCGGCCTTCAGGTCCGGGTAGGCCTCCATCACCACGTTCAGGCGACCCAGGGCGCCAGCCAGTGCGCCCTCGGCGTGGCCCAGCTCGGTGATGGCCCCGGGGCTGTCGGGATGGGCGGCGGCGGTCTTGAGGCCGGCGAGCGCGGTGTTGCGCGCACTGGTGACCGCCTCCAGGGTTTCGCGCTCGTGCTTCAGATAACCCCTGGCGGTTTCCACCAGATTGGGAATCAGGTCGTAGCGGCGCTTCAATTGCACTTCTATCTGCGCAAAAGCGTTCTTATAGCGGTTTTTCAGCGAAACCAGTTTGTTGTAGATGCCCACCACGTAGAACATCAGCGCGGCGATGGCCACCAGCCAGACAATGGTGGAGATTTCCATAGTGCTTCCCGAAATGATTGTGTGTCCGCTGCCGATATTAACTCAAGTTTTGGGTTCAGCGGGAAACTGGGAGATGTGGCTCTGTGTCACATCAGGACGGAGAAACTTGGGCCATCCCTACTGCCAAAGCGGATATCGGGGGAGAAGCCTCCTTCGGTTATAATGCTGACCGCAAATAACAACAGGCGGCTGTGCCGCCAACAGATTTTTGGAGAGGCCGGTATGAGCGATGTAACTTCAGATCCCGTAGTGATAGTCGGAATGGCGCGCACGCCCATGGGCGCCATGCAGGGCGCCCTGGCGGGAGCCAGCGCGCCGGAACTGGGCGCCGCGGCCATTCGCGGGGCTCTGGAAGACGCGGGCGTGGCGCCCGCGGACGTGGACGAGATAATGATGGGCTGCGTGCTGCCCGCGGGCCTGGGGCAGGCGCCGGCGCGCCAGGCGGCGCTGGGTGCGGGCATCCCGGAAGGGGTTCCCTGCAGCACCGTGAACAAGGTGTGCGGCTCGGGCATGAAAACCGTGATGATGGCCCGGGACGCGCTGCTGCTGGGCGAGGGCAGGGTGATCGTGGCCGGCGGCATGGAGAGCATGAGCAACGCCCCCTACCTGCTGCCCAAGGCCCGCGGCGGCATGCGCCTGGGGCACGGCGAGGTGCTGGATCACATGTTTCTCGACGGCCTGGAAAACGCCTACGACGGCAAGCTGATGGGCAGTTTCGCCGAGGCCACCGCGGACAAGTACGGCTTTACCCGCGAGGAGCAGGACAACTTTGCCCTGGAGTCCCTGGCCCGCGCCCAGGCGGCCATCGAGAGCGGCGCCTTCGAGCGGGAAATCGCCCCGGTCACTGTGCACTCCCGCCGCGGCGACGTGGAAGTGAAGGTGGACGAGGGCCCCGGCAGCGCCCGCCCGGACAAGATCCCGCAGCTGAAGCCCGCGTTCCGCAAGGACGGCACCGTCACCGCCGCCAATTCCAGCTCCATCTCCGACGGCGCCGCGGCGCTGGTGCTGATGCGCGAGAGCGAGGCCGGGGCCCGCGGCCTGAAAGTGCTCGCGGTACTGCGCGGTCAGGCCCAGCACGCGCAGCAGCCGGAGTGGTTCACCACCGCGCCGGTGGCGGCGATGCAGAGACTGCTGGGCAACACCGGCTGGTCTCCGGGTGAGGTGGACCTGTTCGAGATCAACGAGGCCTTCGCGGTGGTCACCCTGTCCGCCATGCGCGAACTGAACCTGCCCCACGAAAAGGTCAACGTCAACGGCGGTGCCTGCGCCCTGGGCCACCCGCTGGGCGCCAGCGGTGCGCGGATCATCGTCACCCTGTTGGCGGCGATGGAAAAGCGCGACCTGAAAAAAGGCGTTGCCAGCCTGTGCATCGGCGGCGGCGAGGCCACGGCGGTGGCTATCGAACGGGGTTGATTAAATGCGGAATGCGGAATGCGGAATGCGGAATGCGGAATGCGGAATGCGGAATGGTGAATGCGGAATGATGAATGCGGAATGATGAATGCGGACAAATCTGTCGGGAGCAGATTTACACGGCCGAAGGCCGCCCCGAAGGGGTGAAGCACAGGGATGCGCTTCATGAATACGCGATTGAACATCGTGTATTCCGCCGGAGCGCGGTCCGCGCCTAAGCCTCCGTAACGGGTGGTTTGACGGTCAGGCCCGAGCCCTAGATGCTGTTCCGCATTCCGCATTCCGCATTCCGCATTCCGCATTCCGCATTCCGCATTCCGCATTCCGCATTCCGCATTCAGCTCGCGTCGGCCAGGGCGATCGCCAGAACCTGGGCCAGCAGCAGGGAGGCTGACAGCGAGCGGAAGGCATCCACTCTGGCCTCGTGTACCACGAAGGACAGCTGACTGGTATTGGCCAGGGGCGAGACCGGGCTGTCGGTGATCGATAGCACCGAGACCCCGCGATTGGCCGCCTCCGCGGCCAGTTCGCAGGTATTCGAGGAATAGGGACTGTAACTGACCGCCAGCAGCAGGTCTCCCCGCTCCACATTGGACATCTGCTCGCGGAACATCCCCCCCGCACCATCGATCATAAACACCTTTTTATGAATATGGTTGAGGGCGTAATTGAGGTAGGTGGTCACCGTGTGGGCGCGGCCGTTGCCCAGTAGGAATATGTGCCTGGCGCGATTCATCATTTCCACTGCCTGGCGGATATCCTCCTCCTGTACCGTTTCCTCCAGCTGGCGCAGGGAATCCCGGTTGGCCTTGGCGAAGCGGGGCAGCAGTTCGTCGCTGTGCCAGCTGTGCTGGTCCCGCATCAGCTGGATGCGGTTGCTGTAGTCGGCGGTGTGGTCCAGCAGGTCTTCCTTGACGATATTCTTCAGTTCGTTAAAGCCGGAGAAGCCCAGCGCCGAAGCAAAACGGATCAGAGTGGAGGGAGGAACCCGCATCTGTTCAGCGAGTACCGCAATGGTCTCGAAGGCCACCATCTTGGGGTTTTCGAGAATATAGGCCGCCACTTCCTGCAGGCGCCGGCTCATGGAGGGATAGCTGGATTTGATCCGCTCCTGCAGTTCCAGCCACTTGACGCCTTCCGTGTCCGGGGATTCTTGTTCGGTAGTCATAGAGCAACTCGTGAATTGGCGACCGCCTAAAATATACGATTGCGCGGTGAAATAAAAATTCTGCCGGGAGTTTAAGATCTCTCAACTGCGACCTATCGGGATGCTGGCATGTGACTCATGTGACGGACAAGGTCGGTTATGGCGAAACCGGGATGACAGCCGACAGCCGTTACTGGGGAACCTGCCGCGCGCAGGCGGCGGTCGAGCTTGAACAGGAACAGCGTGTTGGCCAAACACATGCTCCGCGGCGGTTGGGGCGCCCCCGCACATAGCCGAGCAATCCAGCACCAATACGCCTGCTAAGTCATTGTATTGCCTATGTTTTACGCTACCGAAAGACGCTCAGGATGCATGAATTTTTACTAAAATTATTGCCAGATATACTTCCCGGGGCTATATTTCCCCACAGAGGCAACAGCTATGAATCGTTTGGAACAATTGAAAAGGCACCTGCGTCCCGACCGCGTGTACCGGCGTGCGGACCTTGCGCTGTGGTCGAAGAGTGTTGACCGGCATGCGCGGGAATTGGTCGACCAGGGAGTGCTGCAAAAGCTCCGCAACGGCTTGTACTACTATCCCAAGGTCTCGGCTTTCGGCCGGGTTCCGCCCGATGAGACGGAGCTCGTCCGCACTTTCCTGAAGGAAGATGACTTCCTGCTTACCTCCCCCAATGCCTACAACGCCTTGGGCGTGGGTACTACGCAGCTCTACAACTCCCGCCTGGTCTACAACCACAAGCGCCATGGTCGCTTCACCTTGGGTGGCAAGTCCTTCGAGTTCCGCAGGAAGCCCCGTTTCCCCAGGCAATTGACGGAAGAGTTCCTGCTCGTGGAGCTGCTGAACAACCTGTCCAAGCTAGCGGAGGATCCGGCTGTGGTCCGCGAACGGGCATGGGCCAAAGCGAAGGAACTGAACGCTGGCAAGCTCCGGCGTGCCGCCCGGGACTACGGCAAGGTCGCTACGCGCAAGTTCTTCGAGCAGGCGTTATCACATGGCGCCTGAACCCTTCCTCCACGAGCGTGGCGATTTTGTCGACCTGATCCGAATCGTCGCCGACGAGCGTGGTTTGCTGCCGGGGCTCGTCGAGAAGGACTACTACATCATGCACTGCCTTTATGGCCTGGGTGCCCAGGGTTTCGGCTTCGAGCTCAAGGGCGGCACCTCGCTGTCGAAGGGTTTCGGCATCATCCAGCGCTTCTCCGAGGACATCGACATTCGTATCGACCCCGCCGGTGCCCCTTTTGAGGTCTTCACCGCGCCGAATCAGAGCAAGAAGGCGCGGCACATAGAATCACGGCGGGAGTTCTATGACTGGCTCGCGGAGAACATTCACATCAATGGGATCGTTGGCGTCACCCGCGATCACGCATTCGATGACGAGAAATACCGGAGTGGCGGAATTCGTCTTCATTACGAGAGTCCCTTTGGCCTCCCGGTCGGTCTCAAGGAAGGCATCTTGTTGGAGATCGGCTTCGATGACACCACGCCGAACATGTCGCGGACCATTTCATCCTGGGCCTTCGATCGCGCCTCCGAGGCAGGCGTCGCTGTTAGTGACAATCGCGCCATCGAAGTATCCTGCTACCACCCCGGCTACACCTTTGTCGAAAAACTCCAAGCTATCTCCACCAAATTCCGCCAGCAGCAGAGCACCGGCGAATTGTCGCCAAACTTCCTGCGCCACTATTACGACATCAGCCAACTCCTGGACCATCCGGACGTAACAGCGTTCATCGGCACCCCGGAATACCACACTCGGAAAGAGCAGCGATTCAGGAAAGGTGACAAGCTGATCATCACCGAAAACGAGGCATTTCTATTGGCAGACCCGGCGACTCGGGAGCAGTACGTCCTTGCCTACCAGGCTACTGCGCCCCTCTATTTCAGCGGGCAACCGGACTTTGGGAGTATCCTCGATAAGATCGGGAAACAGATCGACAAACTCTAGTCGGGGGAAACCCCGACGTTGGAGTCCATAAAGGTGGCATTGGCGCTGAAGCCGAGGCCGAAATCGAATACGTACTGGCTGACAATTTCCCAATCTTCCACTTCCGCGGTTTCCGCGTTGAGCGGGCGCTGCACGTTGACATCTACCATGCCGGCCTCCGCATCCACCAGCGTGTCGGCTTCACCTTCCGCGAGCAGACTGCCGTTCGCCACGTCTTCGATATTGGCCGCGCCGCTCTTGTAGATCTGGGCACCGGAGATCAGTTCGGCGGGGTAGAGGTCGAAACTGAATTCGCGGCCGCCGGTCTCGGAGACGATTCGGCGGCCGTTGACCAGCACGGTGTTGAAGCTGGGGCCGAAACTGCGCACGGTGACGAACTGTCCCTCGCCGCCGTTGCGCTCGATGGCAATGCCGGGGATGGGCTGCAGGGGTTCAGCGATAACATGGGGTTACCCGCGCGATGAACGTGAAGCACAACTTGTTTCGGGTGTGGTGGAGGAATAACGGCTAGATCGGCGCTGTTCGCTTGTCTGTAGGAGATGTAATAAAGCGGCGAGCCAAGATCTAGCTCAGTAGGAGGTCAGTCCCCTAAACTGGTTGAGTTTTGAAACACAAGGTCGCTAAGCGCCTTAAACCAGAAGGGGACTGACATGAATAACTGTGGCATT
>NZ_JBOFOC010000107.1:0-7205 GCF_051659245.1 Microbulbifer sp. | reverse complement strand
AAGGACGTATTTAAGGGGGGCGCCCAGCCCGTGTCCCGGAAAGCGGCCCCCCACCCGGTCCCGCACTGAGACCGAATCTTTGAAGACTTCAAACAGGCTCAAAGGTACTGGCTCTGCAGGAGCCTGCTTGCAGGCGAATATTTACGGCCCTGAAACGCCACTGCTCATTTGCAAGCCGGCCAGGGAGCGCTGTACCTGCGCGATAAAGGGACAGAAAATCCTTTCTGCCCCTTTATCGCCGGCCGCCGTTGCGTTAGCCTCTGCCTATCAGCCGAGAGCAACCAACTAAAGCAATAGTGGGTATGAAAATATCCCGGTCAATATTCAATTCAGGTTTGCTTAATTTCCTCCCTCGTCTCTCCCTGTCAATACTGATTGGCACAAGTGTCTTATTTCCCTCGGTTTCCCTTGCGTTTACAGAATCGCCGGAATGCCCGTCGTGGACAGGCGTGCAGGCAGCGGCGGAAATCAGTCAGCTCCAGCAGAAAATTGTGCAATGGGACGAGGCCTATTACTTCAGGCACAAGGCGCTGGTCGACGATGCGGTTTACGACCAGGCGCGAGCGAAGCTGGCGGTTTGGAACGGCTGCTTTCCAGAGCATGCGCGAAGCGTAACGCCGCCCGACCAGGTGGTGGGGCGGAGTGTGGCGCATCCCGTTCCCCAGACCGGCCTGGAGAAATTGGCGGACGAAGATGCAGTGGCGAATTGGCTCGCCGCCCGCGACGAAGTCTGGATACAGCCGAAGGTCGACGGCGTGGCCGTCTCGCTGGTGTACCGGCACGGCAAACTGGCGCGGATGATCAGCCGCGGCGACGGTCGCCGCGGGCAGGACTGGACATCCCACGCCCGCAAGATAGAGGCAATCCTGCCCAGGATACCCGATACCCGTGCGCAACTGGTCCTGCAGGGAGAGTTGTATTGGCGCTTTGGCGGGCATCGCCAGAAAAACGGCAGTGCCAATGCGCGCGGGCTGGCGAGCGGCGCCATGGCGTCGCGGGTGTTGTCGGAAGAGCAGGCACAGAGATTGACGGTGTTCATCTGGGACTGGCCGGATGGTCCCGCGGCAGTGCCGGAGCGTTTGCAGGCGCTGAAGGCCATGGGCTACGACACCACGGATTTTACCCACCGGGTGAGTGGGGTTGAGGAGGTCGTCCATTGGCGGAAACACTGGTACCGGGCGCCACTGCCGTTTGCTACCGACGGTATTGTGCTGCGCCAGGGCCAACGGCCCGCGGCGGAGCACTGGCGTGCCGAGCCCCCGTTTTGGGCCGCGGCCTGGAAGCACCCGGCGGAGACGGCGCTGGCGGAAGTGGTGGACGTGGAATTTTCCGTGGGTCGCACCGGCCGGATAGTGCCGGTGGTGGAGATACGTCCCACCCAGTTGGATGACCGGGAAATCCGACGGGTGAGCAGCGGTTCCTTCGCCCGCTGGAAACAGTGGGATATCCGCCCCGGAGACCAGTTGCGCATCGCACTGGCGGGACAGACGATCCCTAAAATACTCGATGTGGTTTTGCCGGCGACACAGCGGGCTGTATTGGATGTACCCGACTCCGGGGAATTCGGATCGCTGACCTGTTGGCGGCCAACGGTAAAATGTAAAGGGCAGTTTCTGGCGCGGGCGGTTTGGCTCGGAGAAAAACTGAATTTCCGGGCCATGGGGGAAGGGCGCTGGCGGACTCTGATGGAGGCGGGCGCGCTGCCGGATTTGCTGGCTTGGACGGAGCTGTCACATCAAGAGTTGATCGACATTCCCGATATTGGGGAGGTGCTTGCAGGTAAACTGGAAACGAATTTCCAGCAGGCGAAGACGCGCACTTTTCGCGAGTGGATGCCCGCGCTGGGCATGCCTTCGGCAGGGACTCTGCCCGGAAACTTCTGGCCGGGCGAAACCTTCGCCAAAATGTCCAGGCGCAGCATTGACGACTGGCAACAGCTGCCGAATATTGGCCCGAAGCGCGCGCAGGACATCTACGGTTTTATGCATCATCCGGAAGTCCTGGCATTGGGGCGTAAATTGGCCACACTTGAGGTTGATGGTTTCTACTGACCGAAAGCACCTTGGTCCTTGCCGTGGGGTGCGCCGTGCGCACCGGGAAGAGCTGTAGCTCGTACAGCCCTGGATGGTGCGCACGGCGCACCCTACGATTGCAATTCCCAGCTTTGCGGCCAATGGAAACTTTTACCGGCTATTGCCGAAGCAGCCGAACTCCATAGATGCCGCCGGCTGTTGAGCCCTCCCGGGCTTCAAAGCGCAGCTCGAGAACACTTTTATCGTTTTGAGCTGGCACCTCCTCCGGCAAGGGATAATCGACATCGAAAAATCTATCCCCTTCGCTGCCGTCCAGCGTGACATCCGCGAGCTTGATACCGTTGAGCAAAACATCAAAGGTGCGGCCCTTATCGAGCCCGTAATAGGTAATACGGATTTTCGACGCCTCGCCTTTCGGGTCTTTCAGCCGATAGCTGAACCAGCCGCTGGCATGGCGCCAGTGCCGCCCCTTGTGCACGCCCGCCTCGGTCCCTTCTCCGGCAAAGAAATGATCGGACTCCGGTTGCTGCTCGCCGGGCGCGACCTTGTCGATCGTTTTTGCCTCGAGTGCCAGTCTCGTTTTATCGGCTTCGGCATTTTTCCGCTGGCGTTCCGCCAACTGTTGCGGTGTGCTGAAGGGCCAGTAGAGCATATAGCGGGATTCGTGCAGGCGGAAAAAGGGAATCAATTCCAGGCCTTCATCGCTTTGGCTTTGGAGTTCCTTCGGCGCGGCAAAGCGCAGCCGGGAGCCGGGCAGGCGCCGGAGCTTGTCGAGAAAATCGTGGCTGTCGCTGACGAACAGGGGAGCGGCCTCCAGGGAACACATCGGTCCGCTGGCGATATGCCCCATACGGCTGTCGTCGGCGAAGAAATCGAGTTTCTCATCGGCAAAGGGCTGGGTCTTTGCCGCCAGCACCACAGGGCCGTAGAGCAGGGCGTAGTAGTCCGAGCCGTCCGGCATCTGCTCCAGTTGCGGGTGCATGGGCAGTTTTATGTCCACGCGGTCGCCCGCCTTCCACTCGCGGCTGATGGGAATATAGCCGCCGGGCTTTGCGCTGTACGCAAAGGGTTTGCCGTTGATATGAATTGACAGTCTGGCTCCGGATACCCAGGCCGGCTGGCGCAGTTGCAGGGTAAAACTGGCGTCGCTGTCCAGGGTGATGGTGGTTGTGTCTTCGTCGGGGAAATGATTGGTTTGGGAGAGCGAAAGGTCTTTCTCTTTCCAAGTCAGGGTGGAGGGGATAAAGAGATTGACAAACAGCTCGTCGCCCCGGTGAGCGTAGATCATTTCACCGTATTTGCTGTGGTTCTCGATGCCCGATCCCACACAGCACCACATGGCCTGGTCCGGTTGTGAGTAGACGCGGTAGTGCTGCGGCCGCATGGGGGTAAAGTAGACCAGGCCGCCGGTATCCGGGTTCTGGGAGGAGAGGATATGGTTGTACAGCGCCCGCTCGTAATAGCGGATATAGCGGGTGTCCGGGTCCGTCTGGTAGAGCAGGCGGGTGAGTTTGAGCATATTGTAGGTGTTGCAGGTCTCCGGCCCCTCCACGTCGCTGACCATTGAGGAAAAATCCCCGCGGTCGTGGAAGTGCTCGCGCACGCTGTTGCCGCCGATGGCCACGGTGCGGTGCTCCACCACCTCCCGCCAGAAATATTCCGCGGCTTCCTGCCAGTCGCTGTCCCCGGCCAGATCTCCCACGCGCTTGTAGCCGATCACCTTGGGAATCTGCGTGTTGGCGTGCAGCCCGGTCAGTGCATCCCGGCGCTGTTCCAGGGGCTGGAGAATTTCCCGGTGGGAGAGGCGGCGGGCGACGTCCAGATATTTGCTTTCGCCGGTGATCGCCGCCACATCCGCATAGACTTCGTTCAGACCGCCGTGTTCGCTTTTGAGTATCTGCTGGACCTGGTTGTCGGAAAGTTTCGAGACCAGGCGGGCGCCCCAGTCGGACAGTTTCACCAGCATATCCAGCGCCTGGCGGTTGTCGGTATACAGGTAGGCGTCACGCAGGCCGGAAAAAATCTTGTGGATGTTATACAGGGGTACCCATTTTCCGTTCAGGGTAAACAGGTCCGCGTCAATTTCACCCTCGGCGATCTGTTGCCATATCGCTGCGCCACCCGGTATTCCGCCCAGGTAGCCGTTACCGTTTTTGTCCTGTGCGTGTTTCAGTTCGTCCAGCATATATTGCAGGCGCTCACGGGCCTGGCTGTCGCCGGTGGCCGCATAGGCGAGGCTGAGTGCGGACAGATAGTGACCGCCGATATGACCGTCCAGTCCGGTGGACTCCCAGTTGCCGTAGCTTTCCGTCCTGGGCTCCAGGCCGGCTTCGCGCAGGAAGGGAGCGAGCAGGCGGTCCGGCTCCATGGCCATAATGTAGGCCAGGTTTTTTTCCTGGGCGTACTTGAAGGGGCTGTCCAGCAGGCGGACGTCGGAGAGAGGGAACATTTGCACTTGTTGCTCTTGCGCTGCTGTATTGGCGGCGAGCGCGAAAGCGGACAGTGCGAGCGATAGAATTATTTTTTTCATGGTTAAGTCATTTGTAGGATGGGCAAAGCGCCCATCATCTGGAACCTGATGGGCACGCTTCGCTTTGCCCATCCTACGGTGTTTCCCTTGTAGGAGCCTGCTTGCAGGCGAATCCTGCGGTTTTTAGGCGAAGCACAGAGCTTTTCGCCTGCAAGCAGGCTCCTACAGGGTGGTTACAGTAGTTGATGGGTTATTCCACCAACCGGCTTTGATAACTGTCCAACTGCGCCGCGTCCACCACCGGCCACAGTTCCTCATCCCATTCCAGATCGAGAATTTTCAACTTCTGCAGGCCGTTGTCTGCGGACTCATAGGCATGCAGCACCAGGTAGTCCCTGCCGTCGAAGGTGTAGGCGCTATTGTGTCCCAGGCCGGGCCAGCGCTGGTTGCCGGCGATCAGCGGAGTGCCGCCACCCCGGGCCATATCCACGCCGTCCTTGTCCAAATAGGGGCCGGTGACCGATTTGGAGCGGCCTACTGCCAGGCGGTAGGTGCTGTCGTCGCCACGGCAGCAGAGACCGCGGGAGACGAACAGATAGTAGTAGCCGTTCTTTGGAAAAATAAACGGAGCTTCCAGTTCCGCCGGGGCCGCTTCGTCGTCAGGGGTAAAGGCGGGGCGCTCCGCCCGGGCGATGGTGCGCCACTCCTGGGGCTCGGCGAGGGCGGTCCAGCTCTCGTCGAGTTTTACCAGCTTGAGCCCGTCCCAGAAGGAGCCGAAGCTCATCCAGGCATCGCCCTGTTTGTCCAGCACGATATTGGGGTCGATCGCATTCCAGTTGTCGCGCCCCGGGACCGACTGCACCAGGATGCCCTGGTCTTCCCAGCGATAATTCGGTGATTGCGGGTCCAGGGTCCTGTTGATGGCGACGCCGATGGCGGAGGTGTTTTTGCCGAAGGCGGATACCGAGTAGTAGAGGTAGAAGCGGCCGTTCCGGGCGATCACGTCTGGTGCCCATAAGTGGCCGTTAAAGCCGGGAGCCACACTTCTGGCCCAGTCCGGCTCGCCGGCGAAAACGCGGTCCGAACGGGTCCAGTTCATCAGGTCCGGCGAGCGATAGATGGTGATTCCCGGCCCAGTACTGAACAGATAGTAGTCGTCCCCCTCCTCGGCCATCACCGGGTCGTGAATGCTGACTTGCGGGGCGCGGTCGCTGATATCGGCTTGGGCGCAGGCGCAGAGCAGGGCGCTCAACAGCATGCCGGCGCCGGGGCGGACCAATGAGGACAGGAAGGGGGGCATAGAAACTCTCTCTTCTTATATATAGATACAGACTCTTTCAGTCGATGGTGGTCGCCGAGCACATCCCTGTGCCCGGCCCTTCGGCAGCTTCGCTGCGCCAAATCGCTCCAGGCGATTTGGTCACCACTACCGGGGTTGTGACTCTAATAGTATTATAATAATATCGTTAAAAAGGCAGCAACAAGCATTGCCGCACGTGCCACAACAATAATCAAGGGCGATGACAATGTCAGTTCAACTCCCGCAAACGACCGCCCCCGCCCTCCGATCGGCCTTCCTTTGCCTGCTGTTGGCCATAGTTTCAGGGAAAGCCATGGCCTATGACAATCCGCTGATAACCCAGCGGGCGGACCCCTGGGTTGTCCGGCATACGGATGGCTACTACTACTTCGTGGCCACAGTGCCGGAATACGACCAAATCGAGTTGCGCAGTTCCCGCACCGTCCAGGGCCTGGCCGATGCCCGGGCCGAGGTGATATGGCGCAAGCACGCCAGCGGCCCCATGGGCGCACATATCTGGGCACCTGAGCTGCACTGGATCGAGGATGCCTGGTATATCTATTTTGCGGCCGGCGAGGTGGAGCACCCCTGGCGTATCCGTATGTACGCCCTGCGCAATACCTCCGCCGATCCCACCGAGGGTAACTGGGAGGAAATGGGGCGGATCGTCACACCGCACGATACCTTTTCCCTGGACGCCACCAGCTTTTCCCACAAAGGCAAACGCTACCTGCTCTGGGCCCAATCCGATCCCGAAAGCAACTACAACTCAGCCCTGCTGTTGGCAGAGATGGAATCTCCCATTCGTATCAAGGAACCGGTGGTCACCCTGACCAGGCCGGAGCTGGACTGGGAGACGGTGGGTTACAAGGTCAATGAGGGTGCCGCGGTACTGCAGAAGAACGGCCGCGTATTCGTCACCTACTCCGCCAGTGCCACCGATCACAACTATGCAGTGGGCCTGCTCTGGGCCGATGCGGACGAGGACCTGCTGGACCCGGATGTCTGGCACAAATCGCCGCAGCCTGTTTTCCACACCAATCCCGAGGTCAAGCGCTTCGGCCCCGGCCACAACAGCTTTACTGTGGCGGAGGACGGCGTCACCGACCTGATGGTGTACCACGCGCGGGACTACCGCGAGATAGAGGGCGATCCCTTGAACGACCCCAACCGCCACACCCGGGTCCGGGTGCTGCACTGGGATAAAAACGGTATGCCGGATTTTCGCCAGGAAGAGGGCGATTGATACCCCTGTAGGAGCGGGCCGTGCCCGCGACAAATCGGCAGGATAGAAGTAACTCAAGTTTCGGAGTTCGGCGCCTGCCGGCGGCAAAAGCCGGGGCGGGGTGCGCCTTTCTGGGACTGTCTGCGAGAGGGACCTCGCGGACAAGCCTACAGGGAT
>NZ_JBOFOC010000106.1:0-17173 GCF_051659245.1 Microbulbifer sp. | reverse complement strand
TGTGGTGTAAGGTACTAAATGCGGTTATCAGAGCCCCCCAAAATGTTCACAGGAAGGCGCCGCTCGCAGGGAATGGCTCGCCCTTTTCAAGAGCGGCAACGCAGCTGTGGGCCCTCTCTACCAGGTGAAGAGGGGGGGGGGGCTCCCTTCGGGCGGGCCGCTAAGCAGCCATCTGCGGCGTTGCATTTGCTTGACGTAGAACAACTACGCCAGCGCAAATGCGCCTTGCATCTGGCCGCTTAGCGGCCCGCTGATATCCGCATTTAGTACCTTACGCCACACTAAAGACGATACCGGCGCAGCATCTGGATGCAGCGCGAAAAAATAAAGGAGCCGCAATGACAGAACCCGCAGACGTACTGACTTTCTGGTTCGGCCGGGCGCAGCTCGACGCCGTACCCGCCCCCGAGTACCGCCGGCGGTGGTTTTCCGGCGACAGCAGTTTCGACAGCCAGATAGAGGAGGACTTCGGCGCGCAGGTGGAGGCCGCCCTGGCCGGGGAACTGGCCCGCTGGCGCCAGAGTCTGGAGGGGGAGCTGGCCCTGGTGCTGCTGTGCGACCAGTTCACCCGCAACATCTACCGCGGCGCCACCCGGGCCTACGCCGGCGATGCCCTGGCCCGTGACACCACCCTGGCGGTGATCGAACGCGGCGACGAGCGCAAGCTGGGCCTCTACCAGCGCGCCTTCCTCGGTATGCCCCTGGAGCACGGGGAGACTCCGGAGATGCAGGCGCGATCGGTGGCTTACTTCGACAGGCTGCGCCGCGACTACCTGAACGGCGCGGAGGGCGCCGCCCAGGCGGAGAAGTTCTACCAGTACGCCCTTGCCCACCGCGAGGTCATCGAGGAATTCGGCCGCTATCCCCACCGCAACGCGGCACTGGGGCGGGAATCCACCCCGGCGGAGCAGAAATGGCTGGAAAAAGGAGGGGGTTTCTGATGGATTGGCTCGCCTGGTTGTCCCTGGCCGGAATCTGCGCCCTGGGCGCCATGTCCCCCGGTCCCAGCCTGTTGATCGTACTGCGCAGCGCCGCTTCCGGCCCCCGCCAGGGTTTTGCCTGCGCCATGGCCCACGGCGCCGCCATTGCCGTTTACGCAGGGCTCACTGCCTTTGGCCTGGCGGTGCTGATCACCCGCTCGCCACTGGTGTTCACCATACTGCAGTGGGCCGGCGCGGCCATGTTGATCTATTTGGGCTGGAAGGCCCTGCGCGCACCGGCGCCGAACCCCGCGGCGGCCAGCATTCCCGCTCCGCACCAGTCAGCGGGCCGCTCCGCGCTGCAGGGATTCGGGGTGGCATTCTTCAACCCCAAGGTGGCCGTGTTCTTTACCGCCCTGTTCAGCCAGTTCGTGACGGAACAACAGGCGCTCACCACCAAACTGGGAATGGCCGCAATGGCGGCGGGTATCGACGCCGCCTGGTACTGCCTGATCACTTTGGCAGTCTTCGCCGGACGCAATCGCAACTGGGTCGGCAACTCGCTCGGGCATCGCCTGCAACAGCTGTTCGGTATCCTGCTGCTGGGGCTGGCGGCACGGCTGGTGCTGACACTCTGAGCCCGTTCGGCACAACACAAAAAAAGAAGGCCCGCACTGCGGGCCTAAACGTCTTACTGCGGGGTCGTGGCGGACCACCCTTTGGGGGGGAGGCAGCCCGCCACTGAGCCTATTATGGCAGCTGCCGCCTCTTTGCGCGGACCGCTCAACGCACGCCCCGCTCCACTTGTCGCACCGTCGACAAATTCTACTTTCCGGTTGACACTGAACGCTTACACAGATACTGTACATTCATACAGACAAAACGCGTTAACAAATTCTTAAAAATACTGGAGGCGCAGAATGGCCGTAGTAGCTGTGTGGAAATGCGATAGAGACGGAGCAATGTTCGACAACAAAAAAGATGCGGAAGAACACGATAAGATGCTGGAACTGGCCGCCAATATTACCTCGTTGATCGAGCGTCATATTGACGGTATCTCCGAAGAGGCCGGCGAAGAAATCGGGCTGCTGCTGGCGAAACGCCGGGACGACTTGGCCAAGGCCTGTAAGGGCAAGCCGGAAGTGCTGCTGGAATCCGACGGAAGGGAAACCAATGAAAGGGAATCCAATGAAAGGGAATCCAATGAAAGGGAATCCGAACAGCAGGATGAAACCAGCGAAGAGCATGTTACTTCCCTGGCCGCCAATCAGTAGATTCAGTAAATTTTTACGATTCCATCCCTGTATCTGCCCGGCTCGCGCCGGGCTTTTTTGTTGCCGATCCCATTTCCCTATCCCATTTTCTACTCCATGTAGGAGCGGCGGGGCGGCCATCCGCCGTTGGCCGCGATCGGCACAGTTGCACGAACGCCCCTACAGGTTTTTCACTGCGAGCCCTATATCGATGGCAGCCAGGACCAGTATCACCACCCAACTGAGCGCGGTACCCCAGAAACGTCCCGGATGATAACCACCGCCACTGGCGGTAAAACCAATAGCGTGCACCAGGCGCGCCAGCACAAAGACACCACCCAAAATATGCAGCCAGAATGCGGCAAGCCCACCCAGCTCCGCAATCAGCATCAGTATCAATGCCAGGGGGATATATTCGACGGCGTTGGCGTGGACGCGCACACGGACTTCGTTATCGGGGTCCCCGCCGGTGCCGAGGCCCACCTTGCCACTGCGGCGGAACTGCACTACGCGAAATGCCAGGGCGATCACCAGAATTCCGCAAAGGCCGGCGTAGAGGGCTGTGATATTGGCCATTTATATTCTCCTGCTAAAAGGGTTTGTGTGTAGGGTGCGCCGCGCGCACCGGAAAGAGGCTGAAGTCGTTACCAATCCAACTATGGTGCGCACGGCGTACCCTACGATCACAATTGAGAGGGTACTCTTAAATCAAAACTTGTAACCGAAGTCATGCCCCTGCTGCGGCCTCAGGTAGCGGTCGCGCAGGCGGGTGGAGCGGTTGACCAGCGACTGGAGTTTACCGTCGATCAGCACCTCTTCCGCATAGCTGGTAACTTCCAGGGGATCGCCGCTCCACACCACGATATCTGCCACCGCCCCCGGTTCGATGGTACCGCCCTCGATACCGAACACCTCCGCCACATTGGCGCTGATGGACTTGAGCGCGTCCTCGTAGGGCAGACCATTGGCCACAGCGTTGCCCGCGGACTGGCGGGACAGATAGACATTGTGGGTGGAGGCGTAGTCCGGGCCGCTGATCAGCACAGTCACGCCCGCGCGCTTCATCTGTGCCGCGTTGTCCAGCCGCGCGCCCAGGCTCTCGAAAGAGATGGGCAGATTGTTCTGTGCGTCGACAATTACCGGCACCCCGGCCTCCGCCAACTGATCGGCGACCATCCAGCCCTCGGCCCCACCGAGTACCACCAGCTTCAGACCGAATTCCCCGGCCAACTGGATGGCCTGCAGTATATCGCTGGCCCTGTTGACAGTGACCACCAGCGGCTGCTCTCCCCCGAGCAACGGCTGCAACGCCTCCAGATCGGCGAGGGAATGGTTCAGCTCCCGCCACTCGCCGCGGCGGATCGCATCCCGGTTGGCCCGGTACTCCCGCGCCTCCTCCAGGGCATTTTTCACCTTGGCGTAGGCGCTGGCGCGGCTGCCACCGGCGAGTTGTCCGCCGGCCTCACCCAGGTAGGCCCTCTGCCCCAGGTCGGTGGCCACCACGCTGTCGAAACCGCCGTCCAGCCTGATCGCAAAACTGCGCCCGGCGAAAACCCGCTGGGGGTTGGCGGCAGTGTCGCCCCACAGCTGGATACCCGGTAGCACCAGCGCACGGGTGACGCCGCCGGCGCGGTTGAAGGGGATCAGGGTGGATTTGGGGTTGTAGGCGGGCAGCGGGTCGAAGGCGCTGCCGATGCTCTCGCCGGTCACCGCGTAGTCGTTGGTGGCGCTGGCGGCACCGATCTCGGTGAGTCCCAGTTCCGATACCGGCGCGATCACTCCCGGGGTCACCACTTTGCCGGCGGCATCGATCACCCGGTCGGCACCGTCGCCCAGGGACGGGCCCACCGCTTCCACGCGGCCGTCGCGGACCAGGATATCCGCCTGCTCGAAACTGCCGGCATCGGACAGGGTGTGCACCTTGCCGCCTTTGATCAACAGGGTTTCCGCCTGCGCAAGGGGCATGACCAGGCCCAGGAACAGAGTGCAGATGGCCGCTTTGTGTTTCGCTATCTTTTTCACAGCCGCTCTCCCTCCGCGTTCAGGATTCCCAGCTCGAAATCGCTGTGGGGCTGGCGCGCCTTATCCGCGCGGTCGTACATCAGTTCGCCGTCGATAAACACCATTTCCGCCTTGGTGTAAACGCTGAAGGGGTTGCCGGACCAGAGCACCACATCCGCCATCTTGCCCTTCTCCAGGCTGCCGGTCCGCTCGTCGATGCCCAGGGCCTTGGCGGGGTTGAGGGTCATCCACACCACCGCATCCCCGGGTCCGATATCGAAACCGGCCCGCCGCCCCGCGGTCATGGCTTTGGCCACCTCCTGGTTGAGGCGCTGGATGCCCACGGCGGAATCCGAGTGGATCATCGCGCAGGCCTCAGCCTGGTCGACGATGGCGATATTGGCCTCGGTCATATCGAAGGCCTCGTGCTTGAAGCCCCACCAGTCGGCCCACATGGCCGCGCAGACGTTGTTCTCCGCCAGCAGGTCCGCCACCTTGTAGGCCTCCACCGCGTGGTGGAAGGTGGAAATCTGGAAACCGAACTCCCTGGCGATATCCATCATGATCGCCATCTCCTCACCACGGTAGCAGTGGTTGTGCACGAGGATGTCGCCGTTGAGTACGCCGGCCAGGGTCTCCAGTTCCAGGTCGCGCTCCGGCTTGTCACCGCCGTTCTTCTCGTAGCCTTCCCACGTTTTCCTGTAGTTGGCCGCGGCGATCCAGGCCTTGCGGTAGCCGGCCACATTGCCCATGCGAGTGGAAGGCGCGGTTCCCTTGCCGCCGTAGACCCGCTTGGGGTTCTCGCCGCAGGCCATCTTCAGGCCGTAGGGAGCGCCGGGGAACTTCATGTCCTGTACCCGGCGGCCGGGCACGTTTTTCAGGGTCACTCCGCGGCCGCCGAACAGGTTGGCGGAACCCGGCAGTATCTGCAGGGTGGTCACGCCGCCGGCCAGGGCCAGGGCGAATTGCGGGTCCTGGGTCCACACCGAGTGCTCCGCCCACACCTCGGCGGTGTTCGGCGAGGTCATTTCATTGCCGTCCTGGGAAGACTCGATGGCCGGCGCCGGGTAGTCGCCCAGGTGGGAGTGCACGTCGATAATACCCGGGGTCACCCATTTGCCGCTGCCGTTCACCAGCAACGCACCCTCGGGCGCTTTCAGCCCCTCACCGATCTCCGCGATCGCGCCGTCCTGCAGCAGCAGGTCGGTATTTTCCAGTTGCTCGCCGGTACCGGTGAGCAGAGTGGCCCCGACGATCAGCACCGGTCGGGATTGGGTGACGGAGTAGGTGGAGGGAAAGGCCTGCTGGCGGGCGAAATCCGCGGGTTCCCCGCCTTTTTTGTCCTCCCCGCACCCGGCCAGAAACATTGCGGCGCACAGGGCGGCTGCAATGCAACGAGCGTACAACTGCATAGCGATTATCCGGTTATTGATATTGTACGCACATGCTAACAGGAAGTGCTTATGCCGCCATTACCAAAACTGCCAACCTGTTCCTATTTACGACGAACTGTATTTGCGCGGTGAGGATGCCCTCCGACGCGTGTCGCCATCGGTAGGTGACACGCCTTCTCCCCTCTCCGCCAATTGTGCAAAAAATGATTCCAGTTCACCGAGGTGCCCCAGTGCCGCCAGCAGTTGTACCAGCGCCGCCAGGTTGCAGCCCCGCCCGCTCTCGAACCGCTTCAAGGTGCTGAGGCCCACGCCGGAATTCTCGGCCAGTGCCTCCTGGGAAATATTGCGGGCCAGGCGCAGGCGACGGAAACGCTCTCCCAGTCGCACCAGCACCTGCTGCTGTTCTGTAGAGTTCATCGGCGGCATAGGCATTTTTCCCGTGAAAAGAAAATTATAGCTCTTTTATGGACTATTGCTCTAGACATTTCCCGGTCAGCGTGGTGCAATCCTTGCGAACGGCATATCCAGGATGGATCGATGGCAAACAATAAAATCAATACCGTTTCCACAAAAACCATCGCGGAACCCCCTCCCCCCTCGCGGGATTCCCTGGAAATCTACCAGGCCCTGCGCAAGAGCGAGGAGCGCTATCGGGAACTGGTCGAGCACGCCAATTCCATTATCATCCGCTGGGACCAGAACGGCGTCATCACTTTCTTCAACGAGTACGCCCAGCAGTTTTTCGGCTACACGGAAGACGAAATCATCGGCCGCCACGTGGTGGGCACCGTTGTTCCCACCAGTGAAAGTACCGGCCGCGACCTGCGCCCATTGATGGAGGACATCGGCAACCACCCGGAAGAACACCGCTACAACGTCAATGAAAATGTCACCAAGAGTGGCAGGCGCGTATGGGTGGCCTGGACCAACAAGATACTGACCGATGACAGGGGCGAGACCATCGGCGTACTCAGCATCGGCAGCGATATCACCAAGCAGCGCCTGCTGGAGGAAGAGCTGCGCCAGGCGCAAAAAATGCAGGCCATCGGCGAACTGGCCGGTGGCATAGCCCACGATTTCAATAATATGATTCACGGTATCAGCGGCTACGCGGAAGTGATCCACCAGATCACCGACGACTTCCGCATCACCGAATACGCCAACAACATTCTCACCACCGCCCACCACGCCGCGGAACTGACCAAACAGCTACTGACTTTTGCCCGCAAAGGCTCCTACCAGCTCACCGAGTGCAATACCCACGAAATTATCCGCGATGTCTGCGCCATGCTGGAGCGCACCATCGACCGGCGCATTTACATCGAGCAGCAGCTGGATGCCAGCCGCCCCCATGTGATGGGCGACCCGGCACAGCTGAAAAGCGCGCTGCTCAACCTGGGGATCAATGCCAAGGATGCCATGCCCGAGGGGGGCTCCCTGCGCTTCTCCACCAGCAACGTGTCAGTGAGTGAGGAAATCACCATTTCCGATTTCGAAATCGCCCCGGGCCAGTACCTGCTGATCAATGTCAGCGATAGCGGTACCGGGATGTCGGCGGAAATACGCCGGCGCATCTTCGAGCCGTTTTTCACCACCAAGGAAAGCGGCCGCGGGGCCGGTCTGGGCCTGGCGGCGGTCTACGGCACCACCCACCTGCACAAAGGCGCCATCCGTTGCCGCAGCAGCGAGGGCCAGGGCAGCAGCTTCGATCTCTACCTGCCCGTTATCAGGGACGGAGCCGGGCAGCCGCGGACAGGCGCGGCGGAATCGCCCAGGGAGCGAAAAATCCGCATTATGCTGGTGGATGACGAAGCCATAGTGCGCAGCTATTCGAAAACTCTGTTCGAAATGCACGGCCACAGCGTGGAGACTTTTGCCGCTGCGGAAGAGGCGATCAACCACTACCGGCAACACTACCGCGAAATCGACCTGGTGCTGCTGGATATGATCATGCCGAAGATGGACGGCCAGCAGCTGTTCGCTTTTCTCAAGCGCATCAACCCGGAGATCCGCGCGATCCTCGCCACCGGCTACAGTATGGAAAGCAAGGTGCAGGAAATTCTCGCCGACGGCATCCTCGACTGTATCCAGAAGCCGTTTACCTACGAGCAGCTGCAGCAGAAAATTGAAAAGCTGGTGGCGGAGGGAGTTTTGGCAGAGCCGTAGGGTGCACCGTGCGCACCGCTGGACACGATACCCACCCCAGCTCTGGAACGGTGCGCGAGGCGCACCCTACAAAACGGCTAGCTGACGATGGCGTGCGGCAGGTAGCGGCTCATATCCTGGGTGATCGGGCTTCTGTCTTCGCGCATCGACATTCCCGCCGCCTCATCGTCCACCAGCCAGCTGCCGATCAGGGTGTGATTGCCGCCGAACTGCGGCAGCGGGTGCAGAGCCTGGTAGATATAGCCCTCCTCGCCGTAAGGCCCGTCGGATACGGGGGCGACTTCGGCACCGCGGACGATTGAGATATTGGCTCCCTCGCGGGAAAAGATCGGCTTTTTCACCAGCGCATCCAGATCCGAGGCCTTGTCCAACTCGTCCTCGAAATAGGCCGGCAGCAGATTGGGATGCCCGGAAAAGAGCCGCCAGAGCATGGGCAGCAGTGCCTTGTTGGACAGAATCGCTTTCCACGGAGGCTCCAGCCAGCGGATGTTGTTTCCGCCGAGAAACTCGCCGTACTCCTCCCGGAACATAAACTCCCAGGGATAGAGCTTGAACATCCAGGTGATCACCCGATCCTTCAGGTCAGTGAAATTGCCCTCCGCATCCCGGCCGACATCCTCGATATAGACAAAATGGCTGTCGATGCCGGCCTCGCGGGCGCAGTCCTCCAGGTACTGCACCGTACCCCGATCCTCTTCCGTGCCCTTGCAGCAGGCGAAGTGCAGCTCCCGCCCGGGGGTCAGGAAGTGCAGGTCCCGGAAACGGTTGACCAGCTTTTCCTGCAGGCAGTTGAACTGATCCGCCTGCAGCGGCAGCGCGCGGCTATCCACATTGTCCTGCAACCACAGCCACTGCCAGAAACCGGTCTCGTAGAGGCTGGTGGGGGTATCCGCATTGTTCTCGTACAGTTTCGCGGGGCCGCTGCCCGAATAGGCGAAATCCAGGCGCGAGTAGAGGCAGGGGTCGCCGTTGCGCCAGGACTCTCGCACAAAATCCCAGTGGCTTTCGGGAATGCGGAAACGGCGCATCAGTTCGTCATCTTCCACCACCCTGGCCACCACCTCCAGGCACATCTGGTGGATCTCCTCGGTGGGGCTCTCAATATCCCTTTCGATCTGCTCCAGGGAGAACTGGTAGTAGGCGCTTTCATCCCAGTAGGGCTCGCCGTACATGGTGTGGAAGCCGAAACCGAATTCCCGCGCCCGCTCCCGCCAGTGCGGTCGCTCCCGGATGGGCATGCGCAACACGGGATCAGCCTCCCCAACCACCCGAGCGCCCGCCGCCCCAGCTGGATTTGGCGGAGGCGACCGAACCGAAGCCGCCGCGGGATACGGTGCGGGTCACTGTGGGCTTGGGCTTCATCGCCGAGCGGTCGACACTGTAAGAACCCTTGCCATAGCGGCCGATCACCGTGCCGTCCGCGGTCATAATCCGGTTGTAGTAGGACGAATGGGGGCGGGAGTAGCGGTAGACCGGATTGTAGTAACCGGAGTGGTAGTCGCGGTTGTTGAGCATGGAACCGATCATAAACCCGGTCATCAGCGGCATCCAGACACCGGAACCGGTACGCTGGCAGCTGTCGAACTCGGTTTCGCACTGGGCACGCCCCGGGTATTTGGGGCCGGTGCGCTCAGCCTCCGCCAGTGCTTTCTGATAGGCGGCCTCGCACTGCTGTTCGTCCAGTGAGGTATTGCTCACGCAGTCCTCGATGGAGGAGACTACCTTTACTTCTTCCTTCTGCGCACAACCCGCCAGGGCCGCCGCCACGCCAAGAGCCAGCGGGCGCATGAAAAAGCCCCTGCCGGCAGCTTTGCGCATACGGTTGAGATCGATATGTCTGCTACGTTTCATGGTGCCCCCGATCAATAAGACATACAGGCTGCGTTGAGCACGCCCACGGCAATGGTGGTCGCGGCCAGCATGATTCCCGCGCTGATCTCCCCCTCCTCGATACGCGCCACAATGCGCGGCATAAAACCGAAACGGATAATGGCAAAGGCGAGCAGCTGCGCGACCAGGGCAATCAGGGCCCAGGTTGCAAAATCCAGCAGGGAGACCGAATTGCTGGCGGCTCCGCCGAGGGCAATGGCAAAACCCAGCACCGCACCGCCAAAGCCAATGGCTGCGGCGGTATTTTTCTGCTCTTTGATCAGCTTCCACTCATCGTGGGGGGTCACCAGGGTGTAGAGAAACTTGAAGGCGATAAGCAATACCAGTGACAGGCCAAAATAGGCCGAAAAATGCACAATACCGGTCAATAGATCATACTGCTGATCCATGGGGACTTCTCCTTATTATCCGTGAATAGTTAGTTGTGAAGGGGTCAGGGTGATTCCGGTGCTCAGCACCAGACAGCGGCTCAGGTAGCCGCCCTCTTCCAGTTTTTCCTCTGCCGAAAGAAACAGCGATTCGGTGCGAGCGTCGGAAAGCTCGCGCTCGAACAGCATGGTGAACTGGTCGGTGGTGGAATGATCTCCACCCTCCTCGTAGGTCTTTTCCGCCATATGCACGGGATTGTGATAGTCTCCCGCCGCGGTCCACACCCGTCGGTAGCTTTTATTTTCCAGCGTATAGCTGGACTGGCCGATTTCCCGCTCAAGCAGCTGATTCCAGGCCTGCTCGGAAGCGATGTCCCGGGTGTCGTAAAAGTGGAACAATTTGACATCCACCACATGCTCGTCGCGGTTACCGCCCTCCGCCACCACCTGTAGCCAGGCATCGTCGTCGGTGTAAAAACGGTACACCCAGGTGCCGTCAAGATCGATGACCCCGGCCGCCTTGATAATCTGAGTGGGTGAACAGGATTCGATGGTCAACTCGTCCAGCATCAGCTTGATGGCGAGCGGGTCCACCTCAAAACTGGCACCCAGGCGCAGGCCCATAATGGACGGGGTCTGCACTGTAGGGCCGGGCTTGCTTATTCTCTTTATCAGCTTGGCAAACATTCCGGGGTCGCTTCCATGGCCTGATTTTTGATCGCGAAACAGCGTTTTTCATCCAGCCGTTCCGCGGAGATGTAATAGAGAGTATCCCCTTTCTCCACGGTTTCATCCAGGGCGGGATTGATATCGATCTTCTGCTCACCGGCGCGCCGCACGCCGATCAGCGTCGCGGCCAGGTTGTGCTTGAAGTGATCGAACAGTCCGCCCACCGGCAATGGGGCTTCACCCTGGTAGAGCACGCTGTACTGGGTCATTCCGTAGGTGCTGTCCAGCAGCTGGCGATGCAGGCGGGCGGAACCGGGGTCCAGCGAAGACTTGGCCAGCAGCTCCACCGCCACCGAGGGAATACACTCGATCCTGGGGCAATGGGCGCGCAACAGCTCGCCCACCGTCTCGTCCTGGAAATAGGCGGTTTTGTGGCTGTCCGGGCTCACCTTGTCGCAATAGAGCGCCGTGGTGAGGGTCACATCGTCCAGAGGGTTGTCGATAATAATCCGCGAGGCCCTGTCCAGCGCCGCCCGCCGCATGGTCTCGGCGTGGGAAAAGGACTCCACCCGCACAAAGTCGATACGTCCCGGCAGCGGATTTTCGATATCCGCCTCCACAACGAGTACAACCTCCTGAGCGCTGCCGTTGGTTTTGGCCAGCAACAGTTCGATCAGGCGCAGGGTGCGGGTACCGTTCCAGCCGATAATTACAATATGGTTGTCGTGATTGATCATGCGCAAACCTTTCTTTCCCCGGTGGGCAAAATCAGAAATCGCGAAACCCGCCTTGGTGATCAGCATCGCGAACAGGCTCAGCCCCAGCGGGATAACCCAGAGGCTGACCGCCAGCTTGCCGGCGGGCGTGACAGGGGAAAAGTCCCCGTAACCCACAGTGGAGACGGTGACCACCAGCCAATAGAGAAAATTTTCCCACGCGATGATTTCCGTTTCGCCGGTGGCGCTCAACAACAGGTAAGAGGTCGCAGCATAGAGTGCAACCGCGAGAATCACCGTGGAGAAATTGGCCCTGATAAAAAGCGACGCCAGAAGGCGTCGCACTTTATACAGCAACACGGATTAGGCCTTTTCGCGGCTTGCCAGCAGTTGCGCCAGTTTATCGCTTCCGCTGACCTGACCGCCCGGCTGGATTCCCGCGGCTTTCAGTTTCGCCTCCAGGCTGGAGCCGCTCTCGTCCGCGGCCAGCTCTTCCGCAGCCTCCAGCTCGGCAGCGCGCTGCTGCTGTTTGCTCTTGATGCGCTCCATGCTGTCCAGCGCAGTCTTGACCTTGCTGTTTGCCCCCATATGGCGGGTGGAAACGGCAACCTGGGCCTTCTGCACCGACTCCGTGGCCTTGATCTGGTCGATCTGCTGCTCCATGCGGCGCACATTGGTCTTGGCCTTGGCAATATTGCTCTTCAGGGAGCGCTCGGAATTGAGAAAGCCCTCGAGCAGGCCCTGCTCGGTTTGCAGCTGCGTCTCCAGCTCCGCCACGCGCTCTGCGCACTCGATCGCGAGGCCCTCGTCGCCCTTCTCGCTGGCGGCAATGGCGTGGTTGCTATAGCTTTCAATATCCACCTGCAGGGAGTTGACCTTGTTTTCCGCCAGCTTGCGCTTGGCCATGATTTTGGTCAGATTCTCGTCGCAGGATTTCAGTTCTGACTTGGCCTCGCGCAGCTCCTGATCCAGGATGCGAATGGACTGGCTGTCGACAATCGCCTCGGTACCTTCGTTTACCGCACCGCGCAGGGCGGTCCAAATTTTTCTCAGGCTCATGCCACACTCTCCTTCTCAAGATGCTCTGCATACAGGTCCAGGAAATCGCCCACATTAGTGAACAGGGTTTCGATCTCCTCGACCACCACTTCCTCTTTGCTGGACACCGAGAGCGCACCGAAGGCGACGTAGTAGTCCTCGCCACCAATATTGTTGACACCGATAGTGGTGAGCGGCACCAACTGATGGGTCTGCAGGATCAGCTTGTTCAACGCCGCTTCGTCGGCGACATCCGCGACGGGGAAGAGAATCGTCTCCACCACTATCTGTTTTTCGCCGGCATAGACAAAGGCGTCAACGCCCTCGTCGTTGGAGATACTGAGGCAGTCCCCCTCCGCCTCGACCACCCAGTCCGGGTGGCGCTCGGCCAGTTCCCTAAGGTTCTCTTTGTTCCAGGTCATCTTGACTCCCTTTCAGGTGTGGAATATTGGTCACGAATATAGCAGCTAAATTTAAAGCGTCAATAGCTTACCAATGATTTTTGTTGCATATCTTCCACGCAAAGCTATCATAGGTCACATCTTGAGCGAGGATATCTATGGACCGCAAACAAAGCCTGGAAAACCAGCGCGCGCTGAGCCCTTACAAGCAAGCCATCGCCCGCTATGTGCGCGCCTCAATGGCCCTGAAGAGCGTGCGCTACAGCGACCTGGCCAGCGCGCTGGACGAAAGGGGCATTTCAGTCACGCCGGAAAACCTGCGCAGCAAAGTGAGCAAATGCATGTTCTCCGCCGACCTGTTGGCGGCCATTATCGATGTACTCGGTGTGGAAGACAGCGCAATGCGGGATATTCTCAGACAGGCGCGCGAACTGCAAAGCCCGCGGGAAAAAATCTGACCAGGGGAAGAAATTTACCGGCGCCTCGGGGGAGGGAACCCCGCAAAGTGGTCAATAGTGCAGCAGTTTGATGATTGGTTCACCGTCATCGCACTCCCCCACCACCTCCGGCTCAGCGATCTTCGAGCCCGCCTGCAGGATCTTGTTGTTGGGGTGGGAAACGAAGCAGGCATACCTGAAATTCACTGCCCAGTTGCACAGCAGGCGCCCCTCATCCTCCTCGTAGAAGCGCAATTGACAGAAGCTGAAAGTGGGGCTATCCCCCTCCACCTCCAATAGGAAAACACTGGTGTCACCACTGCTGTAGGCAACCGGCAATATCAGACCGGCGGCGAGCAACCACTGCCTCATAAGGCCACCCGTTACAACAACCGACTCCAGTTAAGCTTAGCAGCGGCGGGCGTGTCTCTCCTCTGCCTAGGGGGCTGCCGCCAGCGCCTGGAAGCGGCTGGCTTCCGCCAACGTGGGCCGCAGGCCGTACTTGTGCGCAATCGCCATAAAGCGCTGCACATAGAGGGCGGCCACAGGCGCATAGGGCGGCATCCACTCATCGGGCCCACGATCCCCCTTGCTCTGGTTGCGGCCGTCGTCCACCAGCCAGAGGTTGTCCGGGTCTTCGGCAAACTGCCGCTTCAGTGCCCTATCCCAGTGGGCACCCCCGTGATCGTGGGCCCACTTCAGCGGCACTATATGCTCCACATCCAGATCCGATGCCTTGGTATAAAAGTTGCCCGTATAGGGGTCCATCCACATCCCGGTGGCCACTTTGCACTTGTCGGAGCGGGTAAACGTGACCGGAGCCAGGGAGTAGCGGATTAACAGCTCGTGGCGGGTGTCCTGACAGTCACGGTCAAAGTCTGACCAGCGCGGCAGCCAATCCGCTCTCTTATAGGAATCCGCCGCTACCGATGCGCTGACCAGCAGGGAGAAAAGGAATACAACTCGTGCAAAAATTGATCGAATACGCATACGACTTCTGCCAACCAAATTCTGGCACTATCGTACACAAAACCAAAGAACCGCAATGTCGACCAGTTCACTGAGTTTTGAGTCGCGGATTGGTGGCGGCCACTTTCAGGTTGGGCGCGTTGATAGCCGCTTAGAGCCTATTTAGAATGTCGCGAAGAGCGTTCCAGGACGGGGCCTCTCTCCCCCCAGTCTGGCAGTCTTATGAGAAGACTTTAAGCAGGCTCTGAGTGAATGAGAGCAGGTCTGCGGCCGGCAATGGATGGATATATTTTGTCCAACTGATTGCAGATTTGTCATACTCTTATTTCTATCAGCCAATCAAAAATAAGCGTTCCAATTACTGGCAATGAACGCAGGATACAAATATTATTCGACCGCTTAGCGGAACATCACTGCATAATCAAAAGCTTTTAAGGAAACTTATGGATAATTTCGGCAAGGCAGCCATATTAGGGGGCTGTATGATGATCGCTGCCTGTGGTGGTGGCGACGGTTCGGCACCAGCAACCAGGCTCAATTTCACCGTCCAGGGATCGGTCGTTGAGGGGGAAGCGGCGGACATCGAAATTACTGTCGGGAGTGAGCGCTTCAACACTAATGCAGATAGCAACGGCGTTTATTCATTGGAACTCAGCCTGGATGAAGCCCTGACAGGAAAGATAGTCACCGCGAGTGCCAAAACTTCATCCAACAGCCAATTGCACTATGTTTCGGTAATGGGTGAAGCCGGTGCCCTGGATGCCGCTGCAGGTTCCGACAATATTCTCACCCCGGATGAAAACTCGTCCGTCAATATTTCCGCAGTATCCACGGCAATATCAGCGCAGTTGAAGAGCGCGAATAACGGCGACATTTCCGATCAGACAGCATTGGAATCCGCCGCAAAAATGATCGACTCCGAAGTCGTATTCGCTGTCGCAACCTCCATCATCCTTGCCATGGAATACCCCGATGACCCAGACCTGAGGCTGCCATCGGAAGTGACAGATACTTACGCCTTTGCCGGTGATTTGGCAATCTCTGCAGCGCATGGTGTGAACGCGAGATCAACCAACCCCGATCTGTGGGACAACACGCAAGCAGCGATTGCCGGCGATTCCAACCTTGTGCTGTCGCAACCTATTCAAAACGCAGATGATGTTGCAGATATCTATTATTTCACAACGCCTGAAACAAGCTTTAGCGGTATTTTCAACGGCAGCCGCCTAGTACTGAATCCCGGTGGCGACGGCACCATGAGTGCCAAGCTTGACGAAAGTGCCTTCAACTGGTCTCTAGGGAAGAGTGGTGTAAGTTTCGAAGGACTGGCACTGATATCAAACGACGCATACCCTTGGGATCGCGATCTCGGCAAATCAGTTCACGAGCAAACCATTACCCGTATCAACAACTTACGCTGGCTTTCCCGGGAAAGGTTGAGCGATGTGCTTCTGCTCGATATTGAAAGTTACACCCATTACCCGGATGGAGAATATCCTGATACCTCGCCCGTCGTTTCGCTGACTACCGGCACCGCCCTCAAGTCTGGGAGCAGAGTCACCGCCACTAAAATTTTGCGGTTGGGTGTGGACTATAGTGTACCCAGATCCGCCACCGCGGGAGTGGTTAGCAGTCCCGTAGACGGCACCGGCGCCTCCCTGGAAGTATATGCTTCAAAGATCTCTTTTTCCGGCAGCCCAGGCCAGGGAGGTACAGCCTCAGTCACCGTTGAATCCTATAATGGCGATGGAACGCTGATCACCTCCGAGGAAAATGCAAGCTGGATGATTGCCGCCGATGGTAGCCTGCAGATTAGCTATGCCAATGGTGATAGCGCAAATCTGGTCTTTCTTTCTGAGAACCAGGAAATTGCCAGCGTCAATCTGAAAACAACCCAGAACGCAGGCGTCTTTACCCGGAACAGCTTTCTGCTACTTAAGGAAGAGCCCTCCTGGACTATGCTGTCCGCTCCCGGAATCTACCGTTATCCGTTTTCTTTCTTCGAGCCGCTCAATCATTTCTGGTTTGAAGTAAACGATAACGGTACGGCTCTAACAGTTTCAACCTATGACATAGATGAGAGCGGCACACTTGAAGACAGCGAGTACTCTGTAATGCCTGGCCTTTGGTTGATCAATGGCGGGGGCAATATGCTAATACGTCGCTATCGCTATAACTTCGGCGGCTTCTGTATGCCGACCATTTGGGATCCGGCGGACAACGACGAATGCGTGCTCTATCACGAGCGTGAATGGAACCTGCATCAGATAAGCAGCGATGACGGGTACTGGATACATCATTACCATCGGTTCTTCTATGACTGGCAGAGGGAAAACATGTCCGACCCTACTGTCTCCGGTCATATTTTCTCATTCGGCTCGATAGACAATCGTCCCCAGTACAAGACAAACATGCGCCCGGTGAAAGTACCGCCCAATTTGCTCCCCTGATATAGCAACTATAAGAAAGGCCCACGCAGTGGGCCTTGTGTTCCCGATGAAGCCCTTCCTACTAGTCAGGATCTCCTGAGACGCCGCAGACTTCGCGACGCATTCTGGCCTCGAGGGTCCTGACCGGCTCCAGCAAGCTGGGATCTTCCGCAACGGCGGCAATGAGCGCGCGCGGCAGAGCCTCCTCGTCTTCCATCAGCATGAATTGCGAATGAATCCGCGCTGACAACTCGCTCCGCCCGGACCCTCGGTTAGCGGTGTATACATCGGCAATCTGGTCTTCGCGCGCTCTTCTCCCGCACCACCTCTTCCGCGGCACGGATAATCGCAGTTTTGTCAATTTTGGGCATATGACTCCCCAGTGTTAGCGGCTGAGCAAATCCGCACATAAATGGCGAAGGCCACTATCGAGTGGTGGCGCCGAGGTCGAGAGGGTTGGCGTGACCGGATTGCCGACCACTCGAGTCATTATCCGCCGCTCGAACCCGGCTGGCCGCGCTG
>NZ_JBOFOC010000105.1:0-3156 GCF_051659245.1 Microbulbifer sp. | reverse complement strand
AGTGCGGATTTCGGTGAACGTGACCGAGCGTTTCGCTAATACGTGACCGGTGCTTCCACCCCGGTTGCGCGGGTTCTGGATTGTAATCGCATCGGTCACGATGCGGCTTGTTCCTCGGCTTTTTTTCGGCGCAGCGACTCGCCTTTCATCGTCAGTCGGTAGGCGTTGTGCACCAGGCGGTCGAGGATGGCATCGGCCAGGGTCGGGTCGTTGATCCAGCCGTGCCAGTGCTCGATGGGCAGTTGGCTCGTCAGGATGGTGGAGCGGCTGCCAGCGCGGTCGTCGATCACCTCCAGCAGGTCATGCCGGGCTCCTTCCTCCAGCGGGGCTAGCGCCCAGTCGTCCAGCACCAGGACGTCGACCTTTGCCAGCTGTTGCAGGGTACGGCCGAAGCTGCCGTCGCCATGAGCGATGCGCAGTTGTTCCAGCAGGCGCGGGGTGCGCAGGTACAGGGTGCTATAGCCCTGGCGGCAGGCCTGGTTGCCCAGGGCGCAGGCCAGCCAGGTTTTGCCGGCACCGGTCGGGCCGGTCAGCAGCAGGTTGTGCTGCTGGCGGATCCAGTCGCCACTGGCCAGGGTGGCGATCAGACGCTCGTCCAGGGCGCGTCCGGAGCGGCGGTCGAGATCTTCCAGGCAGGCGTTGGCGTACTTGAGCTTGGCCTTCTTGCGCAGCCGTACCAGGCGCTGGTTGTCACGCCAGGCCAGTTCGCGGTCGAGCAGTAGGCCGAGGCGTTCATCGAAACTCAGGCTGTGGCTGGCCGGCAGCGTCCATTGCTCTTCCAGGGCGCGGGCCATGCCGTCCAGGCGTAGCTGGTGCAGTTGATTCAGGGTGTGTTGCGGCATCATCGAACAGCTCCTGTTGCGGGGGTTGGTAGTAGTCGGCGCCACGGACGTTTTCGTGGTGCTCGGGTAAGGTCGTTTCGGCGGCACGCTGGGGCAGCGGCTGTTGATCCAGGCCTTGCTGGAGCAGGCTGCGCACGCTGCGCCCGGTGAAGGCGCGCAGCTGGACGGCCCGCTCGGCAGCGGCTTCCAGCCGTGCATTGCCATAGCGGCGAGCCAGCGAGAGCAGGCCGAGGCAGGCGCGGTAGCCCATCTCCGGGTGCGGCTTGTGGGTCAGTTGGTGATCGATCAGTTGGCGCGTGTAGGGGCCGATCCGCGCGCCCCAGTCGAGCAGGCGTTGTGGCGTCCATTCGCGATGCGCCTGGTGCGCCGCGGGCATGTGCTCGCGCTGGGTACTGTAAGCGCCGCGTCGCCCCAGCAGCAGGTGGCTGGCCACCCGCCGGTTGCCATGCAGCACTTCCAGGGTGTGTGCCGTCAGTCGCACGTCCACGTTCTGCCGGGCCAGGGCGGAGGGCACGCTGTAGAAGCTGCCATTGACCTCGATGTGGTAGTCGATGCTGACCTTGCAGCGCTTGAAGGTGGCGACCTCGTAGGGATGCACCGGCAGCGCTCGCAAGGCCGGGCGATCCAGGCGCTCGAACCAGTCGCGCCGGCAGCCATCGAGCCGCTTGAACGGGCGCCGATTCAGATTCTCCAGCAGCTCGGCGATGGCCTGATTGAGCGCATGCAGGCTGAAGAACTGCCGATGGCGCAGCCGCGCCATGATCCAGCGCTCGACCACCTGCACCGCCACCTCGGCCTTGGCCTTGTCCTGAGGCTTGCGTGGCCGTGCCGGCAGGATCACCGTCTGGTAATGACGCGCGCACTCCAGCGTGGCCCGGTTCAGGCCCGGCTCGTAGCGATCCGGCTGGGCGACCAGGGCGCGCGGATTGTCCGGCACAACCATTTCCGGCACGCCGCCAAAGTAGGTCAGAGCCTGGCCCAGCGAGGTCAGCCAGTCCACCTGGGTTTCGCCTGGCGTCGCGCAGGCATAGGTGTAATTCGAGGCGCCCAGGGCGGCGACGAAGATGTGCGCCCGGCGCACTTCGCCGGTGGCCGGGTCGACCACCGGCAGCGTCGGCCCGGCATAGTCGATGAATAGCTTCTCGCCCGCACGGTGCAGCTGACGCATCGAACGTTTGAGCGTCTGGGCGTAGCGCCGGTAGTGCTCGACGAACTGGGTGTAGCGGTAGGTCGGCTGGCCCGCATGCGCGGCGAGATATTCCTCCCACAGCAGCTGCAAGGTCACGCCCTTGCGTCGCAACTCGCGGTGGATGCTCAGCACATCGGGCAGCACTCGCTCACCGCGCGGCTTGTTCGTCGACGTCGGTGCAAACAAGGCGGCCGCCAGCGCGGCCTCGTCCATGGCCACCAGCGCCGGCCAGTCCAGCCCGGCCACCCGCGCCGCCGCGATGTACTTGCTAACCACGCCCTTGGACAGCTGCAAGGCACGGGCAATCTTCTCGTGGGACAAGCCGGCCTCAAACTTGAGGCGCAGACATTCTTTGATGTTTCGCATGGCTACTCGCGGCGCCGCCATCTTCCTCTCCCGAAATCGGTCGAGGATGGCGGCGCATCAGGTCATGCGCAACGAAGGGGAAGGCTTTCGCTAAGTCGTGACCGGCGATTTCGGTAAGCCGTGACCACCTGTTTCGGAACAGGCGGAAAATCGGTCACGTTGCTACCGAAATGAGCGGTCACGCGTTAGCGAAATGACCGGTCACGATCAACCGAAACGGCCGGTCACAGTGCTCCGAAATCCGCATCCCGATCAAAGCGATGCATCCAGAGACTGGGCTTATTGCCCTCCTCCAATGCCAGCCCTTCAGCTGCAACCGTATCCATTCCGAGCTGCTGGACGACACGATAGAAGCAATACTCGCTGCGCAGGATGTCCTGATCGGTCTGACTGGCTTTGTTACGCGCGAACTTCACAAACCAGTGCTGGGCGGCGTCTGCATCTGGCAGCACGGCATCTGGATGTAAGGCGCCCTGCCGATCTTCAGTCAGCAACAGTTTGGGGGCCTCACCGCCAGCACCTGTCGCCCCGCCAATGGCTGCGCCCTGCTCATACGCGTACTCAAGGAATCGCGAGTCCCGGCTAATAACCTCATCGCGTGTGAAACCCAACATCGGACTGCCCGCAATCGCCTCGACAGCCTCCTTGATACGCAGATTGCCAATTGGCGCAGGTGTGCATCGCCCAAGAAGGTAGAGATCAAGATTGAGAGCCTCGGGCCGCTCGCCGCCCAAACGCTTCAGTAGAAAGCGTCTTGCT
>NZ_JBOFOC010000104.1:0-3498 GCF_051659245.1 Microbulbifer sp. | reverse complement strand
GCCTGTGGATGCAACCATCCCCGATCGCGGGCATGGCCCGCTCCTACAGGGAGGGGGCAGGCGAATTGGTGAGCAATGGGGCCTGCAGGGCCAGCAGTTGTTTTGCCAGCTTGACGATCGGGGCTGGCAGGCCCAGTTGTTGCGCCGCCCGGGGGCGGTTGAGTTGGCGCAGTTTATACCAGCCGCTGCCCGTCTCTGTCACCTGCGCGGGCATTTTCTCCAAGCGGACCCATACCGGGGTGATGTCGAGGTGGAAGTGGGTGAAGGTGTGGCGCAGCGGCGGCAGTGTTTGGGTCTCCGCAGCGCGCCATCCGCGCTCCGCCAGCCATTGCCCCGGCTCCTCCGCCTGCGGCGGGCACCAGAGGCCGCCCCAGATGCCGCTGGGCGGGCGCTGTTCCAGGTAAATCTGTTCCCCGTGTTCGAGCAGCAGCATGGTCGACTCGCGCACCGGCTTTTCTGCGCGGGGCTTTTTGCCCGGGTAGTCCTGGGGATTGCCCTGGGCGTGGGCGGTGCAGGCGCCCGCCAGCGGGCAGTCGCCGCAGCGGGGCTTGCTGCGGGTGCACAGGGTGGCGCCCAGGTCCATCATCGCCTGGGTGTAGTGGTTGCAGCGCTCCTGTGGCGTGTAGCGCTCCGCCAATTGCCACAGCCGGTTGGCCACGGTGCTCTGCCCGGGCCAGCCGTCCACTGCGTGCAGGCGCGCCAGCACCCGTTTGACGTTGCCGTCGAGGATCGGTGCGCGCAGGCCCATGCTGATACTGGCGATGGCCCCGGCGGTGGAGCGGCCGATGCCGGGCAGTTCCGCCAGTGCATCTGTATCCCGGGGAAACTGGCCGCTGTGCTCCTCCATCACCACTTGGGCGCATTTGTGCAGGTTGCGCGCGCGGGCGTAGTAGCCGAGGCCGCTCCAGTGGGCGAGCACCTGGTCCAGTGGCGCCGCGGCGAGGTCCGCCAGGGTGGGGAAGCTGGCTATAAAGCGCTGGAAGTAGGGGATTACCGCGCTTACCTGGGTTTGTTGCAGCATGATTTCCGATACCCAGACCCGGTAGGGGGTGATGTCCTGCTGCCAGGGGAGGTCTTTGCGGCCGTGGTGGTTGAACCAGGTTAGGACGGCTTGTTGGAATTGGTTTGGGGTCATGGGGTTGCTGCTGGTTTGGTGGTGTGGCGGCCTTACGGCCGCTTGCCGAGCTGGAGCTCGGCGCTGATTCGCGCCGTCCATGGCGCTCACTCGCTTCGCGAGCGCCTTCGGCGGCTATCCTGCCGATTTGTCCCAGGGGCGGCTTGGGGCCGCTTGCCGAGCTGGAGCTCGGCGTTCCCAGGGGCGGCTTCTCGGCCGCTTTGCCGAGCTGGAGCTCGGCGTTCCCAGGGGGGGGTTAGCGGTTGAACAGGCCCTTGAGTTTGTCTTTGAGCTCTTCGACTTTTTCCTCGACTTTTTCCTCGACTTTTTCGCCGTACTTTTTCTCGGCTTTGTATCTGAGTTCTTCTCGGAGCAGGTCGTCCAGGCGGCGGCCGTCGGGTTTGCAGCTGCCGGCACCGGCGTCGGCGAAGCTGTCTTTGCAGCGCAGGGGCAGCGGGCGGTTGCGCCAGCGCTCGTTCTGCACGGTGCAGCCGTCGGCGGAGGTTTTGTTGCCCACCAGGGACAGGCCCAGGGCGAAGTCGAATTCCTGCTGTTCCAGGTCCACTTCGCCGTCGCCGGTGAGCGCGATATTTTCCACCCCGGCGAGTATTTCCTGAACCCGGACCTTGTCCCCCTCCACGACGATATTGGCGCGCAGGTCCTGCAGGCGGGTGCGTGCGGGCCACTCCCGCTCCGGCAGCGGGGTCTTTTCCGCGTAGCTCACCAACTGGCACATGCCCTTTTCCAGGTTGAAGGGGGTGATCGCCAGCTGTTCGCTGGAAAGCTGCACCGCGGCGCGAAGCTGTTTCTGCAACTGTTCGGTGTCTTTGCCGGAGGTCTGCGCGGTCCAGTTGATATCGGCCTTGCCGGACAGCTGCACCCGCTCGTTGGGGAACAGGGCCTTCTGCACCTCGAAGATTTCCACTCCGGTGAGGCCGCCGCTCAAATCCGCCTGGGCGGACTGGCCGCGGGCGTTGAATTGGCCGCTGCTGTTCAATTGGCCACCGTAGAGGCCGGCGGAGAGCTTTTGCAGCCGGTAGAGGCCGTTGTCCACGGTGAGCTGCAGTTGCGGCCGGTCCACCTGCAGGTCCACTGCGCTCAGCTGTTCCAGAGACAAATTCAGCTTGGCGGTGAAGCCGCGCATGGCGGTGAGCGGCAGCGGGGTGGGTTCGGTGGTTGCCGCGGGCGCGGCCTGCTCCTCCTCCTCGGCGAGGGATGGCGGCGGCAGGTAGTCGTCCAGCACCAACTTGCCGCCGCGCAGGGTCAGGTCCAGGCCGGGGATATTGTCGTTGCGAAACTGGGCGCTGCCGGCGAAGACGGTGTCGTCCACTTGCAGCTGCAGCGGGGTCAGGTCGAGTTTTTTCTCGGTGCCCTGGATATCGGTTTCCAGGCTGAATCTTTCGAGTACTGCGCCGCTCTGGGTCGCCAGTTCGGTGCCGGTGAGCGCCAGCCAGGGGCGCAGGGGTTCGGCCTCTGCGCTGAGGTTCAGCTGGATCTGCCAGGGCTGGTCGGCGGCGCTGCGCCGCAGGAAGCCGCGCAGGGTCATCTGAGCCGCGGCCTTGCCGCTCTCCGCATCGATGGTCAACGGCTGCAGGCGCAGGCCGTTCAGGCCCTTGTCCAGGGCCAGGGAGCTGTTGAGCTTCAGCTCCACCGGCTGTTCGAGTGTGTTGCCGCCCACTTCCGCGCTCGCCTGTACCTGCCCGGGCTCGCCGCCGGGTACCAGGTTGTCGGCGCTCACGCGCAGTTTTTCCAGGATGTATTCGCTCTCGCTGCGGGCGTCGCGATAGCGGACGCGGCCGTCCTCGATGCGCAGTTTTTCCAGGGCGAAGTGCAGGCCTTCCCTGTCCCTGTCCGCGGGGACGTCCAGTTTTGGTGGCTGCTCCGCCTGTTGTTTCTGTTTGGCCTCTATCGCCTCGGTGATCAGTTCCCAGTTGCCCTGCCCCTTCTCGTCCACGCTCAGGTCGATCTGCGGGGCCATCAGGACCACTTCCCGGGCTTCCACGCGCTTCTTGAACAGCGGCATCAGCGCCACGCCCACGGCGATGCGATCCGCGCGCACCAGCGGCTGTTCCGGCTGGGGCAGGGGTGCCAGTTGTACGCCCTCGAGCTTGAGGGCGATATTGGGCCAGAGCTGCCAGCCGATATCGCCCTCCAGTTTCAGCGCCACGCCCTGTTTGGCGGCCAGTTGTTCCAGTTGAGGCTTGTACTGGTTGACGTCCAGCCCGGCGAGCAGCCAGGTGACGGCGCCGGCGAGAAGCAGGATGAGGACGAGCAGAAAGATCAGACCGCGTGTGATCCAGGCCATTGGAGGGGGGTTCCTTGTCTTTTATGTAGGAGCGGCCCATGGCCGCGATCGATGGCAGTTTAATCCCAGATCGATCGCG
>NZ_JBOFOC010000103.1:0-72144 GCF_051659245.1 Microbulbifer sp. | reverse complement strand
GAGCGGCCCATGGCCGCGATCGATCTTTCCGAATCCTCTGGAATCCGATCGCGGCCATGGGCCGCTCCCGGCCGGACCGCTCCTACAAGCCGCGCCGAAAAATTATTGCCGCGCTGCGATCAGTGCTTTTGCCCGCGCGCAGGCCGCGCGCACCTGCTTCGGCGCGGTGCCGCCGATATGATCCCGCGCGGCCACCGAGCCCTCCAGGGTCAGTACATCGAACACATCCCCTTCGATCACTTCGGAGAATTTGCGCAGTTCGTCCAGGCTCAATTCCGCCAGGTCCTTTTGCTGTTCGATCGCGTAGGCCACCGACTGGCCGACAATCTCGTGGGCGTCGCGGAAGGCCACGCCTTTGCGCACCAGGTAGTCCGCCAGGTCGGTGGCGGTGGAGAAGCCTTTTGCCGCGGCGGCCAGCATGTTTTCCTTCTTCGCCTTCAGCGCCGGCACCATATCGGCGAAGGCGCGCAGGCAGTCGAGGGCGGTGTCGGCGGCGTCGAACAGCGGCTCCTTGTCCTCCTGGTTGTCCTTGTTGTAGGCCAGCGGCTGGCTCTTCATCAGCGTGAGCAGGGCGATCAGGTGGCCGTTGACGCGGCCGGTCTTGCCGCGCACCAGTTCCGGCACGTCCGGGTTTTTCTTCTGCGGCATGATCGAGGAACCGGTGCAGAAGCGGTCCGGCAGGTCGATAAAGTCGAACTGGCTGGAGGTCCACAGCACCAGCTCCTCGCTGGCGCGGCTGAGGTGCGTCAGCAGCAGCGCGGCAAAGGCGCAGAACTCGATGGCGAAATCCCGGTCACTCACGGAATCCAGGGAGTTTTCCGTGGGCGCGTCGAAGCCGAGCAGTTCGGCGGTGCGCGCGCGGTCGATCGGATAGCTGGTGCCCGCCAGCGCCGCGGCGCCCAGGGGGGAGCGGTTGACCCGTTTGCGGCAGTCCGTCAGCCGCTCGTAGTCGCGGGTCAGCATTTCGTTCCAGGCCAACAGGTGGTGGCCGAAGGTCACCGGCTGCGCCGACTGCAGATGGGTGAAGCCGGGCATGATGGTGTCCGCCTCCCGCTCCGCCAGTGCCACCAGGCCTGTTTGCAGGCGGGTGAGTTCGGAAGCTATCTGGTCTATGCGCCCGCGCAGCCACAGGCGGATATCGGTGGCCACCTGGTCGTTGCGCGAGCGGCCGGTGTGCAGCTTCTTGCCGGTGGCGCCGATGCGCTCGGTCAGGCGCGCCTCGATATTCATGTGCACGTCTTCCAGCTGCACCGACCAGAGGAACTCGCCGGCCTCTATCTCCGCGGCGATCGCCTTGAGCCCGTCGGCGATCTGCCGGTATTCGTCTGCGCTGAGCACACCCACTTCCGAGAGCATCTGCGCGTGGGCCAGGGAGCCCTGAATGTCCTCCAGCGCCATGCGCTGGTCGAAGGTCACGGAGGCGGTGAACCTTTCCACGAAGGCATCGGTAGCTTCACTAAAGCGGCCGCCCCAGAGTTTTGACGCGGGATTGGGGGAGGGTTTGTGGTTGCTCATGGTTTCCCTGACAGCTGAGTGGGTGAAAGGCCGGGGCGGTTGGTGGTATCTTCCCGGACTCACTTCGGGAAAATCAAGAATAATAAGCGGTATGTCTTCTCCACACCCGGCGGAGCCGGCGGGCATTATAGCGCAGCAAATTCGCAGGATTGCCGCAACCGGCAAAGATTCTGCGCGCGCGTCTGATCTGCCCAGCCCGCATACCCCCCTGCTGCCGGACCTGTGCAGTGTCTCGGCGCTGGCGGCGCTGGTATTGATGGGAGAACTGCTGGCGCTCGTTCTGGTGCTGGCGGTGGACGGCCTGCGCCAGTTCGACTGGCAGCGCCTGGGTCTGGTGTCGCTCACCGTGCAGTGGGTGGTGTTGCCGGCGGCGGCGCTGCTGTGCCGCCTGCGCCCGCTGCTGGCGCAGCTGTCGCACAAACTGGCCGGCGGCCTCAGTTTCGCGGTGGTGCTGGGGGTGGTGCTGGCGGTGATGGCGGCCCAGCAGTGGTGGTTGGCCGGCCTCTCCCAATCCCCCTTCGACTACTGGCAGTGGCTCGGCAACTGCCTGCTGGGCGCCATCTGTGCGGGGGTGGTGCTGCGCTACGCCTACGTGCAGCAGCAGTTGCACAACCAGCAGCAGGCCGAGCTGGGGGCGCGCATCCAGGCGCTGCAGTCGCGCATCCGCCCTCACTTCCTGTTCAACAGCATGAACAGCCTGGCCAGCCTTATCGCCGTGGATCCGGTCCGCGCCGAGCGCCTGGTGGAAGACCTGTCGGCGCTGTTCCGCGCCAGCCTGGCGGAGCCCAGGCTGGTGCCTCTCGAACAGGAGTTGGCGTTGGCGCGGCGCTACCTGGATATCGAGCAGCTGCGACTGGGCGAGCGGCTGCAGAGCCGCTGGGACCTGGCCGAAGAGGTGGATGGGGTAGAGGTTCCCAGCATGCTGCTGCAGCCGCTGCTGGAGAACGCCGTGCTGCACGGCGTCGCGCGGCTGCGCGCCGGCGGCGAGATCTCGGTGCAGCTGCGGCACGCGGGTGATCGGCTGTTGTTCGAAATCGACAACCCGCTGCCCGAATCGGATGGGGAAAGGGCCCGTGAACACAACGGCATGGCCCTGGAGAACATTCGCCAGCGCCTGGCTGCCCACTACGGCAACCGCTTTCTGTTTGCCGCCGAGCGCGGCGACGACCGCTATCGCGTGCGGCTGGAACTGCCGGTGATCGGGGCGGGTCCGCGGATAAAATCCACAGCGCAAACGGAGGCTGCAGTGTGAATCTCCTGACTGTATTGATCGTCGACGACGAGCCGCTGGCGCGCGCGCGCCTGGCGCGGCAGCTGCAGCGACTTCCCGATTGCGAACTGCTGGGCGAGGCGACCGACGCGGAAGAGGCGATCGCCCAGGTGCAGTCGCTGGACCCGGACCTGGTGTTGCTGGATATCGAGATGCCGGGCCGCAGCGGGCTGGAGCTCGCCCGGGAACTGTCGGAACTGGATCATCCGCCGGCGCTGATCTTCTGCACTGCACACGACGAATTTGCCCTGCCGGCCTTCGCCACGGCCGCGGTGGGCTACCTGCTCAAGCCGATTGCGGCGGAACAGCTGGCCGCGGCGCTGGCCAAGGTGGGCAGCCTGAACAAGCCGCAGTTGAAAGCGGCCGGTGCGCGCGCAGGCAAGCCGGCGGGTCGCCGCCAGATCAAGGCGGTCAGCCGCCGCGGTGTACAGCTGCTGGAAGTGGACGCGATCCGCTGTTTCGTCGCCGACAGCAAATATGTGGTCGCCCACCACGACGGCGGCGAAACGATTCTGGACGAATCGTTGAAAGAGCTGGAGAGCGAATTCGGCGATCGCTTTGTGCGGGTGCACCGCAACGCGCTGGTGGCGGTGGCATTTATCTGCGGGCTGCAGCGTGACGGCGGCAACCACCGCGTGCTGCTGGACGGTATCGCCGAGCGGCCGCGGGTAAGCCGGCGACTGCTGGCGGGGGTCAAGTCCCTGATTGAAGAGATGGCTTAATCCGGGCGGCCAACACGGCGCCGTGCAGGAAGCCCCCGCCGAACGGTGCGATTGCGCTGAATAGAGTCATCACTTTCCCCTATTGGATGGGATTTCAGCTGCCGCCGGTGACGTCGATAAATGAACCGGTAACAAACGAAGCTTCGTCGCCCAGCAGCCAGGCAATCGCGCCGGCGACTTCCTCCGGCCGGCCGCCGCGGCCCAGCGGGATCTTCGCCTTGACCCTTTCGATTCGGTCCGGTTCTCCGCCGTCTGCGTGCATTTCGGTGTGGATTGGGCCGGGCCTGACCCCGTTGACCCGAATCCCCTCGTCCGCCAGTTCTTTCGCGAGGCCGACGGTCATCGAGTCGACGGCGCCCTTGCTGGCGGCGTAGTCGATATATTCATTGGGAGAGCCGCTGCGGGCCGCACCGGAAGACACATTAACAATGGCGCCGCCGCTGCCGCCGTATGCGGTCGACATACGCCTGATGGCCTCGCGGCAGCAGAGCAGTGTGCCGGTGACATTGGTGCGCAAAAGCCGGTTGATCCGCTCCGCGGTCATATTTTCCACGCGGGTCTGGGGCAGCAGCATACCGGCGTTGTTGACCAGTGCGGTTACCGGACCCAGCTGTCGGTCCACCTCCGCGAACAGCTGCTCTATGTCCGATTCCTCGGAAATATCCGCCCGCACCGCAATGATTCTTACACCGAATGCGCTCAGCTCATCGACCAGCGCCTCGGCGGTCTGTTTGCGCTCGCGATAGCTGATACAGAGGTCGTAGCCGCGGCGGGCCAGCAGGCGCACAGTGGCGGCGCCTATGCCGCGGCTGCCGCCGGTGATCAGTGCAATGGGTTTGGACATATCACTCCCGAAAAAGTCGGCGATGGCTGTGTCCTCACAGGCGGGACTGTGCGCGAGTTTTCGCTCATTGCGGTGTGTGATGGCTACGTCGGGCGCAAGTTGGGTGCGCGCCTCGTCAGTTTTGGCCGGCGCGCTTCACCAGGGCGCGCACTTCGTCGATCACCAGTTCCGGTTCGTCGAACTGCACAAAGTGGTAGCTCTTGTCCGTGGCAGGCAATCCCGTGTGCCAAGCCGGATCCGGTTGATTTTCGGTTACGCCGCGCGCAGTGCCCGGTCGACCGCTTCGTGTTCCCGGGCGATTACAGTGAGATAGGCCCGGGCGGCACTGTCGGGGTGGGAGCGATGCTGCTCCCAGTCGCGGATACGCGCCAGGCTGAAGCCGTAGCGGTCGGCGAACTCCGCCTGAGTCAGGCCGAGCGCCTTGCGAATTTTACAAACGTCGATTTCAGCGGGAACGTGGATTTTATAGCGGTCGCTGTCAGCTTCGCCCTGGGCGAAGGCGATCGCATCCTCGAGACCGGCCTTGATTTTGTCGAAAGCATTTTTGGACATGGATATCACCTCGAAACTTTCACCTTGAATCCTTGCCGCGCCCATAGGAAGAAATCAGGGCCTGAGTCAGCTTGGCGAGCTGGTTGCGCTGGGCCTGCGTCAGATTGGCCCTGTCGCCCTTGCTGAATACGGTCAGGAGAAACACCGGAATCTCGTCTCCGCCGAACACTGTAATCACCCGGTAGCCGCCACTTGTTTCCTTGCTCCGGCCGGGGATGCGGACTTTGCGGCAACCGCCGGTACCCTGCATGACATCGCCAGCCTGTGGGTTCTCCGAGACCAGGCCGATGGCGGTGAGCCGTTCGGCTTCCGTCATCCCGCAATCCTTTGCTGCCGCCAGGTAGGCTGGCGTTTCAATGACCGTGTGCATTTGAGTATAGTGCGGAAATTCCGTACTTTATCAAGTGTTGACCGGAGGTGTCTCAATACAGCTGCGGCCCGCCATCCCCATACTCCGAATCATTCTGCAGGCTCAGCTCTCCCGCCGCGCTATTCAGGTATTCGGCGTCGGATTCGGACTTGAGCTTGATCATCAGACGCAGGTCGTTGGCGGAGTCGGCGTGGGCGAGGGCGTCTTCGTAGGTGATCTCGCCGCGGTCGTAGAGTTCGTACAGGGCCTGGTCGAAGGTCTGCATGCCCTGCTCGTTGGAGCGTTTCATCAGTTCTTTCAGCTTGTGCACCTCGCCCTTGCGGATCAGGTCGGAGGCCAGCGGGGTGTTGATCATGATTTCCAGGCAGGCGCGGCGCCCGTCGCCGTCGGGGGTGGGGACCAGCTGCTGGGCGACCATGGCCTTGAGGTTGAGCGACAAATCCATCCACAGCTGGCTGTGCCTGTCGGCGGGGAAGAAGTGGATGATGCGGTCCAGGGCCTGGTTGGCGTTGTTGGCGTGCAGGGTGCACAGGCAGAGGTGGCCGGTTTCCGCGAAGGCGATGGCGTGGTCCATGGTCTCGCGGGTGCGCACCTCGCCGATCAGGATCACGTCCGGCGCCTGGCGCAGGGTGTTCTTCAGTGCGACCTCGAAGGACTCGGTATCCAGCCCGACCTCGCGCTGGGTGACGATGCAGCCGCGGTGTTGGTGCACGAATTCGATCGGGTCTTCGATGGAAATGATATGCCCTTTGGAATTTTCATTGCGGTGGCCGATCATGGAGGCAAGCGAGGTGGATTTACCGGTACCGGTGGCGCCCACGAAAATAATCAATCCGCGCTTGGTCATCGCCAACTCTTTGAGAGTTTCCGGCAGCCCCAAGCCGTCGATGGTCGGAATCTTGGTTTCGATGCGGCGCAGCACCATGCCCACCAGGTTACGCTGGAAAAACGCGGAGACCCGGAAACGGCCAACGTTGCGCACGGCGATGGCGAAGTTGAGTTCCTTTTTTGCCGCGAATTCCTTGCGCTGCCGCGCGTTCATGATACCTACCACCAGCTCACGGGCCGTTTCCGGGGTGAGGGAGGTGCTGCTGGCGGGTACGACCTTGCCGTGTACCTTGATGGACGGTGGCACGCCAGCGGTGATAAACAGGTCGGATGCACCTTTCTCTACGACCAGTTGCAACAGTCTTTCTATTTCCATCGTGTTTACCGCTGTTTATTCTTGAATGGCGGGCCTGCGGCCCGTTGCGGAGCTGGCGGCGGGCGCTCCCGAGCTCCGCGCACCCGGGGGCTAGCTTCCCCGAGTCCCGGGTCCCGTCTTTTAGAAATTCTCAGGCATCTTGGCTTTTTCGCGCGCCGCTTCGCGGCTGATGATGCGCCGCTCCACCAGGTCCTGCAGGCACTGGTCCATGGTCTGCATGCCCACGTTGGCGCCGGTCTGGATGGCGGAGTACATCTGCGCGACCTTGTCCTCGCGGATGAGGTTTCGGATCGCCGAAGTCCCGCGCATGATCTCGTGGGCCGCCACGCGGCCACCGCCGTTTTTCTTCATCAGCGTCTGCGAGATCACCGCCTGCAGGGATTCCGAGAGCATGGAGCGCACCATCGACTTTTCCTCGGCGGGGAACACGTCCACCACCCGGTCGATGGTCTTGGCGGCGGAGGTGGTGTGCAGGGTGCCGAACACCAGATGGCCGGTTTCCGCGGCGGTGAGTGCCAGGCGGATGGTCTCCAGGTCGCGCATCTCGCCCACCAGGATGATGTCCGGGTCCTCCCGCAGGGCCGAGCGCAGCGCCTCGGCGAAGCCGTGGGTGTCGCGGTGCACCTCGCGCTGGTTCACCAGGCACTTCTTGGATTCGTGTACGAATTCGATCGGGTCCTCGACGGTGAGGATGTGCTCGTACTTGTTGTCGTTGATGTAGTCGATCATCGCCGCCAGGCTGGTGGATTTGCCGGAACCGGTGGGGCCGGTCACCAACACCAGGCCGCGCGGGGTATCCGAGATCTGGCGGAACACCTGGCCCATACCCAGGTCGTCCATGGTCAATACCTTGGAGGGGATGGTCCGGAACACCGCGCCGGCGCCGCGGTTGTGGTTGAAGGCGTTGACGCGGAAGCGCGCTACGCCGGGCACCTCGAAAGAGAAGTCGGTCTCCAGAAATTCCTCGTAATCCTTACGCTGCTTGTCGTTCATGATCTCGTAGATCAGCGCGTGCACCTGCTTGTGTTCCATGGGCGGCAGGTTGATGCGGCGCACATCGCCGTCCACACGGATCATCGGCGGCAAGCCGGCGGAGAGGTGCAAGTCGGAGGCGTTCTGCTTGGTGCTGAAGGCGAGGAGTTCTGTGATATCCATACTGCTACCTTTATTGTTCTCTCTACCTTTATGGTTCCCGGGCCTATCGCGTAGAATCTGCAGCCCTTTCCACAGGCGAACTAGTATATGCGCAAAGCGGAGGTTGCCGAAAATCTGAATCGCGTGCGTGAGCGGGTCGTCACAAGTTGCGCCGCCTGTGGCCGCGATCCCGGCGGGGTTACCCTGCTGGCGGTGTCCAAGACCCGCCCGGCGGAGGACCTGCGCGTCGCCTATGCCGCCGGCCAGCGCCACTTCGGCGAGAATTACCTGCAGGAGGCGCTGGCCAAACAGGCGGATCTGGGAGACCTGGATATCTGCTGGCATTTCATCGGCCCGCTGCAATCGAACAAGACGCGGACGGTGGCGGAGCAGTTTCACTGGCTGCACAGCGTGGAGCGGCTAAAAATTGCTCAAAGACTGTCGGCGCAACGGCCGCCGGATATGCCGCCGCTGAATATCTGCCTGCAGGTCAATATCGACGATGAGGAGAGCAAGTCCGGCATCGCGCCCGCCGGGGTCCCCGAGCTGGCGGCGGCGGTGGCCGGACTGCCCAACCTCAAACTCCGCGGGCTGATGGCCATCCCCGCGCGGCGGAAGGCCGCGGAAGCGCAGCGCCGCCCCTTTGCGCAGCTGGCGGAACTGTTGCAGCGATTGCGCGCCCAACTGCCGGATCAGCCGCTGGACACCCTGTCCATGGGGATGTCCGGCGATATGGAGGTGGCGATTGAGTGCGGCGCCACGATCGTGCGTATCGGCACGGATATTTTTGGACGTCGGGAGACGAAAATTGACTGAAGCTCGAATGGTATTTGTCGGCGGTGCCGGGAATATGGCCAGCGCGGTGATCGAGGGCCTGCTGGCGGATGGCTACCCGGCCGAACAGATAGTCGCCACCGGCCGCGACGAAGAGAAGTTGCAGGACTTTGCCGGCCGCACCGGAGTGCAGGTGACGACAGACAACGAAACGGCCGTTGCCGGGGCGGATATCCTGGTGCTCTCGGTAAAACCCCAGGCGATGAAGGATCTGTGCGAATCCCTGGGCGAAGTGGTGGCGCGGCGCAGGCCGCTGGTGGTCGCCCTGGCCGCGGGCATTCCCCTGGCTGCCTACCGGCGCTGGCTGGGCGCCGGTGTGCCGGTCGTGCGCGCCATGCCCAACACTCCGGCGCTGGTGCGCACCGGTGCCACCGGGCTCTATGCGGCCGGTGATGTGAGCGAAACCCAGCGCGGGCAGGCACAGCGCCTCGCCGAGGCGGTAGGGATCGCCCTGTGGGTTGACAGGGAATCCGATATCGACCTGGTGACTGCGGTATCCGGGTCCGGCCCGGCCTATTATTTCCTGTTTATGGAAGCGATGATCGACGCGGCGCAGAGAGCTGGCATGGCGCGTGCCGACGCCGAACGGCTCACCTTGCAAACCGCTCTGGGTGCGGCCAAACTGGCCGCGGCCAGCGATGTGGATGTGGGCCAGCTGCGGCGCAATGTGATGTCCCCCGGCGGCACCACCGAGTGCGCGATCCAGTGCTTCCAAAGCGGCGGCCTGGAACAGCTGGTGGAAAAGGCCATGGGCGACTGCGCTGCGCGCGCGGCGGAGATGGCGCGGGAGCTGGATCAATAGCTCAAGTTTCGGAGTTCGAGATGCCTGCCGGTGGCCCACCCTGCTCCAGCTCCCCGAACTGAACCCCGAAACTTGAGTCAATAGAATTCCGCGCGAAGGCGGCTGTCCGCCCCGCGCTCAATCGAGAATAAGTTCGACAGGGGCTATTTTTAAGGACTGGCAATGGTCAATACCTTCAGCAATATCGGCGTCTTCCTGTTCGCCACTCTGGGAATCCTCTACCTGTTCGCGGTGCTGCTGCGCTTCATGCTGCAGCTGGCGCGGGCGGATTTCTACAACCCGATCTCCCAGGGCATCGTCAAAATCACCAACCCGCCGCTGCTGCCCCTGCGCAAGGTGGTGCCGGGGCTGCTCGGGGTGGATATGGCATCGTTGGTGCTGGCGCTGCTGGTGGGCTGGGTGATGATCCTCGGCAGCGGGCTGCTCGCCGGGCTGGGGCTGCTCAATCCCCTCCCCGCGCTGTTGTGGTCGCTGCTCGGCTGCCTGTCGACGGTGGTGGCCGTGGTGTTCGTGGGGCTGCTGATCTCCATCGTATTCAGCTGGATAGCGCCGCACAGCGGCCACCCGGCGCTGATGTTGCTGCGCCAGCTGCTGGAGCCCTTCTGCGCGCCGGTGCGCAGGCTGATCCCGCCCCTGGGGGTGATCGATATCAGCCCGATTTTCGTGTTCATTCTGCTCACGGTGGTGGACAAGCTGTTGTTCGGTTTCGCGCAGATGGCCAATATGCCCGCCTTCGTGTACGGCCTGTTTTGGCATATTCCCGGCTTTTAGGGCTGTTGCCGGGGCCCCTGATGCATCCTGTTAGGGGGTTCCCGCGCACTGGGTCGCAAATTTTGCCCCCGGAACCTTTATAATCGCCAATATCTTGCCTTCTGCATCCGCCCTGAAGTCACGGATTCAGGTTAATCCAGTAAATAACAAGAACATCATTACATGGAAAAAGCCATCTTGCGCCAGCATATCGCCGAGTACGACCGCTGGAAGAAAACCCTCGACCAACAGTTCGCAGCATTCAACGGCTGGCTCGAGGCGCATTTCCCCAATTCCGCCGGTGCCCGCCAGGTGGTCCAGCAGGCCCGGACACTGCTCGCCGAGGACCAGTTCACCCTGGCCCTGGTGGGGGAATTCTCCCGCGGCAAGACCGAACTGATCAACGCGCTGCTGGCTCACACCTACGACAAACGGCTGCTGCCGTCCAAGCCCGGGCGCACCACCATGTGCCCCACGGAAATCTTCAGCGACGGCGGCGAGCAGGCCAGCCTGCGCCTGCTGCCCATCGAGACCCTGGCCACCAACACCAGCCTGGAGAGCTTCCGCCGCATTCCGCAGAAGTGGGTGACACACCACTTCAACGCCGACGATGCCGAGGCCACCCGGGAGGCGTTGCTCAAGGTGGCGGCCTGCAAATCGGTGACCCCGGAGGAGGCGGCCCGCTACGGCTTCGACCGCCGCCATCTGGACGGCAAGGGCAACCTGGTGCAGATACCTGTCTGGCGCTACGCGCTGATCTGCCTGCCGCACCCGCTGCTCGCCCAGGGGCTGCGCATTATCGACACCCCCGGGCTCAACGCCCTGGGCAATGAGCCGGAACTGACCCTGAGCACCCTGCCCAGCGCCCAGGCGGTGGCCTTCCTGCTGTCCGCGGACGCCGGCGTCAGCGGCACCGACCTGAACATGTGGGAGACCCACCTGGTGCCCCTGCGCGAACACCGCGGCACAGCGGTGATGGCGCTGTTGAACAAGATCGATGTCCTCTGGGGTGACCCGGACGAGGACCCGGAGCAACTGCTGAGGCTGATGCGCGCCCAGGTGGGCAAACTGCTGGCGCTGCCCCGGGAGAGCGTGGTGGGGGTGTCGGCCAAGCAGGCCCTGCTGGCGCGCCAGCAACAGAATCCGGAGTTGTTGCAGCAGAGCCAGTTTGCCAGCTTCGAGAGGCTGCTGGTGCAGCGCCTGATGGAGCACCGCCAGAAAGTGGCGGAGCACCGCTCCCTGCACCAGGCGTTGACCCTGATGGCGGACACCCGCGACCTGCTCAAGCGCCGCCTCAACAGTGGCCGCTCCGCGCTCAGCCACCTGCAGCGCAGCGCCAGCACCAGTGCGGAGCAGCTCACCGAACTGGCCCAGCTGCAGCAGACGGTGCGCGACCAGCACAAGGTCTGCCACCAGGAGCTGCTTACCCTCAAGTCCAGCCAGCGTATGCTCACGCGCCAGCGCTCATCCCTGCTGGCCCCGGTTTCCAGCCAGCAGCTGCAGGCGCTGATCGACGACACCAGCCGCGCCCTGCACGAGCGCTGGACCCCGCTGGGACTGGCCAAGGCGATCGACAACTTTATGCAGGGGGTGGACCACCAACTGGCCAACCTGGAGCGGGAGGCGGATCACGCCAACCGGCTGCTGGACGCCATCTTCGACCGCTCCAGCCTCGGCGGTGGCGAGGCCCGTGAACAGCACTTCAACATCTCGACCTTCCGTATAGCCCTGCGCGGCCTGCACCGCCAGGCGGCCCAGCTGCGCCGCTCCCCGCAGCTGCTGCTGGCGCGGCGCAACCGCCTCACCGAGCGCTTCCTCGCCACCCTGGCCAGCGAGGTGGGGCGCCTCTACAGCCAGCTGATCTCCGCCGCCGACGGCTGGCTGGACCAGGCGCTGGAGCCGCTCAAGCAACATGTTCAGTACCAGAAACACCTGCTCAACCGCCACCTGATCAAGCTCACCGAGCTGAAGCAGAAGACCCAGGTCAAGCGCACCGATCTGCGCGCGCTGGAGGAGGAAGTGCTGCGCAACAACGCCGCACTGGTCGCCCTCGAAGAGATGCTTACCCAGAGTACCTCCGCCCCGCAGCCGCTGGCCCCGGCGCCGAAGGCGAGCAACGTCACCCCGCTGAAGGCGCCCGCCAGCAGCTGATTGTCCGGGATCGCCGGCGTCGCCACTTTCGGCCGGCGCCGCTTTTCCCGTACACTTCCCGTCCCTTCAGTTTTGTGGATCGATTCGTGCCGCCGGAAACCGCCAGCCGCCACAGCGAACCCCTGCCCGCCGACTCGGTGGGCATAGTCGCGCCCCGCAGTCATACCTTCAGTGAGCCGTTGGGGCTGGCCTGCGGCCGCAGCCTGGGGGACTACACCCTGGTGTACGAGACCTACGGCGAACTGAACGCGGACAAAAGCAATGCGGTGCTGATCTGCCACGCGCTCTCCGGTCACCACCACGCCGCCGGCTACCACCGCGCGGAGGATCGGCGCCCCGGCTGGTGGGATCACTATATCGGCCCCGGCAAGCCCATCGATACCGACAAGTTCTTCGTGGTGTCCTTGAACAACCTGGGGGGCTGCCACGGCTCCACCGGCCCCGCGTCCACCAACCCGCAGAGCGGCCTGCCCTGGGGGCCGGATTTCCCGCCGCTGCGGGTGCGCGACTGGGTGCATAGCCAGGCGCGGCTGGCGGATCTGCTGGGGATCGAACAGTGGGCCGCGGTGGTGGGCGGCAGCCTGGGGGGCATGCAGGCCATGCGCTGGGCGCTGGAGTACCCGCATCGGCTGCGCCACGCGGTGGTGATCGCCTCGGCGTTAAAACTGTCCGCGCAGAATATCGCCTTTAACGAGACCGCCCGCCAGGCCATCACCTCGGACCCGGACTTTTGCGGCGGCCGCTACCTGGAAGAGGGCAAGCTGCCCCGGCGCGGCCTGGCGGTGGCGCGGATGATCGGCCATATCACTTATTTGTCCGATGACGGCCTGGGCAGGAAATTCGGCCGCGAACTGCGTTCGGGCACTTTCCGCCAGGGGGTGGAGGAGCAGGTGGAGTTTCAGGTGCAGAGCTACCTGCGCTACCAGGGGGACACCTTCTCCGCCAGCTTCGACCCCAACACCTATATCCTGATGACCCGGGCGCTGGACTATTTCGACCTGGCGCGGGAGTATGGGGACGACCCGGTGGCCGCCTTCTCCCACGCGAAATGCAAATTCCTGCTGGTGTCGTTCACCTCCGACTGGCGCTTCGCCCCGGAGCGCTCGCGGGAAATCGCCGCTGCACTGATGCACGCGAATGTGCCGGTGAGCTACGCGGAGATCGACTCCCCCATGGGGCACGACGCCTTTTTGTTGCCAAACGAGCGCTACCGGCGGGTGTTCGCCGCCTATATGGACAGCGTGGCTGCCGAAGTGACAGGGCGGGGGGCGAAGACATGATGCGGGTCGACCTGGACGTGATCCAGAACTGGATAGCCCCGCGAAGCCGCGTGCTCGATCTGGGCTGCGGTGACGGCACCCTGTTGCGGCAACTGGCGGACAACAGGCAGGTGAGTGGCTACGGCCTGGAGATCGATCCCGAACAGATAGAGCTGTGTCTGGTGAACGGCATCAGCGTCGTGGAGCAGAACCTGGACGCCGGCCTGGGCAATTTCGCCGACGGCAGCTTCGACACCGTGGTGATGACCCAGGCACTGCAGACCCTGCGCCAGCCGCACTTGGTGGTGCGCGAGATGCTGCGCGTGGGGCGCGAGTGCATCATCACCTTCCCCAATTTCGGACAGTGGAAGGCGCGCTGGCACCTGGCTTTCTCCGGGCGTATGCCGGTGTCGGATTTATTACCCTACGAGTGGTATGACACGCCCAATATTCACTTTTGTACTTTCCGCGATTTCGAGGTGCTGTGCCGGGAGAACAGCTGGACTATCCTGCACCGCCAGGTAGTATCCGAAACGACTGTGGGGCGCGCTTTCAAGGATTTTCTTCCCAACCTGTTTGGGGAGACGGCGATCTACCATCTGACTCGCTAAACTTATAGCTACCGTCAAAAATTGATCTTCCCCGATCAATTCTTGTGACGTCGTCAGGGAAATGCTGGCGGATGGCCGCCCCTCGCGGAAGCGCGGTTCCACTGGCTTTTCCCGGGCTTGCGCTGGCCCGGGGGCCGGCGGCGGCACATCCATGTGCCGCGCACGTACCAGCCTGAGTGAACAGGCTTTTAGACGATAACAGGAGGTGAAGCGTGAAACGTATCCTGGCCGCAGCTGCTGCGATGGCACTGTTACTCTGGTCTGTGAGCGCTGCTGCGCAGGAGGCCAGGGTCATCAAGAGCTACGAGGATTTCGGTGAATACCGGGTGATCTACTCGGTATTCAACAGCGAGTTTATCAAGCCGGAGATAGCACAGCGCTACCGGCTGGTGCGTGCCAAAGACCGGGCATTCGTGAATATTTCGGTAGTGAAGAAGGAGGGTGGCGCCCACGGCCTGGCCGGCGAGGTGTCCGGCCGCGCCACCAACCTGATCCAGCAGTCGCGGCCGCTGGAGTTTATGGAGATTCGCGAGGGCGAGGCGGTCTACTACCTGGCTCCGCTGCGCTTCGACGACGAGGAGAACCTCACTTTTACCGTCGATTTGGTGCTGCCCAACGGCGATAAGGAGCAGGTGACTTTTCAGCGCAAACTGGAAAAAGACTGAGTACTCCCAACGGCTCCCGCCGTTTTGGCGTTTTGGAGAGGCAGAGAGAATCATTGAACAGAGTTGTATTGGCCAGCGGCAATGCCGGCAAGCTGAAAGAGTTTTCCCAGTTGTTTGCCAACTGGCAGATCCAGGTGGTGCCCCAGTCCGAATTTCAGGTGCCGGAGGTCGAGGAAACCGGCCTCAGTTTTATTGAGAACGCCCTGGTCAAGGCGCGACACGCCAGTCGCATCAGCGGCCTCCCGGCCCTGGCGGACGACTCCGGGCTGGCGGTGGACGCGCTGGATGGCGCCCCGGGCATCTATTCCGCGCGCTATGCCGGCGAGGATGCCAGTGACGTGGACAACAACCACAAGCTGCTGCAGATGTTGGCCGATGTGCCCGAAGCCGAGCGCAGCGCCAGTTTTCACTGCGCGCTGGCCTTCATGCGCCGCTACGACGACCCGGTGCCGCTGGTGTGCATTGCGCGCTGGTGTGGGCGAATCCTGGAAGAACCCGTGGGCGAACAGGGTTTCGGCTACGACCCGCTGTTCTATGTGGAATCCGAAGGCATGTCCTCCGCGCAGCTGCCGCGGGAGGTCAAGAACCGTATCAGCCATCGCGGCCAGGCGGTGCAGAAGTTTGCCGCCCTGTGGCGCGAGCAGATGCAGTGTCCCGGCCGTGAATAAACTGCAGCTGCCGCCCCTCAGTCTCTATGTGCATATTCCCTGGTGTGTGCGCAAATGTCCTTACTGCGATTTTAACTCTCATCAGGTAGCCGCGGGCGCTCATCAGGTAGCCGCGGGCGCTCATCAGGTGGCCGCGGGCGCTCACCAGGTGGCTGGGAGCACTCCCCGGGTGAACGGTGAACTCCCCGAGGCGGAGTATGTGGCGCAGCTGAAGCGCGACCTGCACAGCCAACTGTCCTGGGTCCAGGGGCGCCGGCTGGTGTCGATTTTCTTCGGCGGCGGTACCCCCAGTTTGTTTTCCCCGGCGGCCATCGGCGCCGTGCTGGAGGCGGCGGAAAGGGAGGTGGGGTTCACCGACGGTATCGAGATCACCCTGGAGGCCAATCCGGGTACCTTCGAGCAGGAGAAGTTTGCCGGCTACCGCGCCGCCGGGATCAACCGCCTGTCCATCGGCGTACAGAGTTTCGATCCGCAGCAGCTGCACAACTTGGGGCGCATCCACACCGGCGACGAGGCCGCCGAGGCGCTGGGCATGGCGCGCCGCGCCGGGTTTGACAATATCAACCTGGACCTGATGCACGGTCTGCCGAAGCAGACCGGGGAGCAGGCGCTGGCGGACCTGCGCCGCGCGGTGGCCCTGGCGCCGGAACATATCTCCTGGTACCAGCTCACCATCGAGCCCAACACCGCCTTCTACAGCGCGCCGCCGCCCACTCCCGGCTCCGCCCGTATCGCGGCCATGCAGGCCGGTGGACGGGAATACCTGGCGGGGCAGGGCTACGGGCGCTACGAGGTGTCCGCCTACAGCCGGCCCGGACTGGCGGCCAGGCACAACCTGAACTATTGGACTTTCGGCGACTATCTGGGCATCGGCGCCGGGGCCCACGGGAAGGTCACGCTGCCGGGGGAGCGGAAGCTGGTGCGCAGTCGCCGCACCCGCGGCCCGCGCGACTACCTGGCACTGCCTGAGGAAACCGACGGCGGGTTGGCGCCGCCCCGCGCTGAAACCATCGCCCGGGACGAGCTGCCGCTGGAATTCCTGATGAATGCGCTGCGGCTGGTGGACGGGGTGCCGCGGGAAACCTTCCCGGCCTACACCGGTCTCTCCCCTGCGGTGCTCGAACAGCGGTGGCCGGGGCTGCGGGCAATGGAACTGGTGCTGCCCCTGGAGAGTCGCGTCGCGGCCAGCGACTTCGGTTTCGACTATCTGGACGAGATACTGCAGCGTTTTCTAGGGGCCTGTTAACAGCCCCTGGCCTTGAAAGCTGTCGGCGCAACCCCCACTAAGGGGAAAGCCAATACCTTGCGGGGGCGGGCAGGCAGTCCTTATCATGTCTGAATACAGCCCGGGCCGGGTCAAAGTAACTGTAAGAACAGGAAGCCGATATGAGCGAGCATGCAATCGTCAACGTGACTGACGCCGAATTCGAAGCCGAAGTACTCAAGGCCGAGGGACCGGTGCTGGTGGATTTCTGGGCGACCTGGTGCGGCCCCTGCAAGATGATCGCTCCGGTGCTGGACGACCTGGCGAGCCACTACGGCGACAAGCTGAAGATCTGCAAGGTTGACGTGGATGCCAACAAGGAGACTCCGGCCAAGTACAACGTGCGCGGCATCCCCACCCTGCTGCTGTTCAAGGGCGGCAATGTGGAGGGTACCAAGGTGGGTGCCCTGTCCCGCGCCCAGCTGACCGAATTTATCGACAGCCAGCTCTAGGCTGCGGTCGCGGCCATCCTGTTGGGAGCAAATAAATTTCCTTTGCAGGATGGCAAACTGCCGTTATACTGCCTAGTATTCTTGTAATCCAGACGAAGCAAGCACCGATTCTTAAACTGAGCTGAACAAAGTCGCCCTCCACACGGTAACCGTGTAGACCACTCCGGCGCACAAACTCCTCGAATCGAACTTATCCGTAGCAATTGGCTATAGCTGCCGGGCGGGCAGTGCAGCATATGAGTTTGTCCTGGTGCGAGAGTCGAGTGCGGCACCACAGAGGCGTGGGCAATAGCGGAATCAACTTTTAAACCCCCTCCCCATGAATATCCGGCGCGTCCGCGCCAACTGACAACAGAAACCTTAATAAAGCAATTGGTATGAATCTTTCCGAATTAAAAACCAAACCCATTGAAGAATTGATTGAAATCGCCAAAGGCATGGGCATGGAAAACCTGGCCCGGTCGCGCAAGCAAGACATTATCTTCAATATCCTCAAGCGCCACGCCAAGAGTGGAGAAGACATATACGGCGACGGCGTATTGGAAATTCTTCAGGACGGTTTTGGTTTTTTGCGCTCCGCCGACTCCTCCTATCTGGCGGGCCCGGACGATATCTATGTATCTCCCAGCCAGATACGCCGGTTTAACCTGCGCACCGGCGACTCCATATCCGGCAAGATCCGCCCGCCGAAAGAGGGCGAGCGCTATTTCGCACTGCTCAAGGTCAGCGAGATCAACTTCGACAAGCCGGAGAATGCCCGCAGCAAGATCCTGTTCGAAAACCTCACCCCCCTGTTTCCCAACGACCGACTGACCCTGGAATGTGGTAACGGCTCCTCCGAGGACCTGATCGGCCGCATCATCGACCTGGTGGCGCCCATCGGCAAGGGCCAGCGAGGGTTGATCGTGGCGCCGCCGAAGGCGGGCAAGACCATCATGTTGCAGAACATCGCCCAGGCGATCACCCGTAACAACCCGGAGTGCCACCTGATTGTGCTGCTGATCGACGAGCGCCCGGAGGAGGTAACCGAGATGCAGCGTTCGGTGCGGGGCGAAGTGGTGGCCTCCACCTTCGACGAGCCGCCGGCGCGCCACGTACAGGTGGCGGAAATGGTCATCGAAAAGGCCAAGCGCCTGGTGGAGCACAAGAAGGACGTGGTGATCCTGCTGGACTCCATCACCCGCCTGGCGCGCGCCTACAACACCACGGTGCCCTCCTCCGGCAAGGTGCTCACCGGCGGTGTGGACGCCCACGCCCTGGAGCGCCCCAAGCGCTTCTTCGGCGCCGCGCGCAACATCGAGGAGGGTGGCAGCCTGTCCATTATCGCCACCGCGCTGGTCGACACCGGGTCTAAAATGGATGAGGTGATCTTCGAAGAGTTCAAGGGCACCGGCAATATGGAACTGCAGCTGGATCGCAAAATCGCTGAGAAGCGTGTCTACCCGGCGATCAACGTGCGCCGTTCCGGCACCCGCCGCGAGGAGCTGCTGATGCCCGAGGGCGAGCTGCAGCGGGTTTGGATCCTGCGCAAGCTGCTGCACGATATGGAAGATGTGGCGTCCACCGAGTTCCTGGTGGACAGGCTGAAGGACTTCAAGACCAACGACGAATTCTTCCTGTCAATGAAGCGAAAGTAACGGGGTTATTTGCGCCGAATTGTATTGAAAAGGTAAGCCGTTAAGCATATAAAGGCCCACATTGTGGCGTCGGATATGTACAACGCCCGACCGAATTGGCCTCAGGCGGCCCGCAAGCCGCCTGAATCAACAAAGGCCAATCTCAGATGGATGATCTGGTGGAGCTGGTTATCCATTTGTGACTGCACGACAGCCCACATACCTAGTGAGAACTTTTTGTGAATATCTATATTGGAAATCTGGCCTACGGCGTTACCTCTGATGAGCTGAACGAAGCTTTCGGTGAATTCGGAGAAATCTCTCGGGCTACTGTTATTACCGACCGTGAGACTGGCCGTTCTAAAGGTTTCGGGTTCGTAGAAATGCCGAACGACGACGAAGCGCGCAAAGCGATCGAAGAGATGAACGACAAGCCGCTGTCCGGCCGTAACATCCGTGTCAATGAAGCCAAGCCCCGGGAAGACCGTCCGCGTCGTCCCCGCTTCTAAGCCATCCGGTTGCTAAAACAGTTTCAACGACCCGTAGCGCCCGCTGCGGGTCGCTTTTGAGGTCCCGCCGTTACACCCCGGCACTGCCCGGGTGTGTGCTTGGTGTGGGCCGCGCTCCTCCTTTGCGTTCGCTGAACGCTGGCCAAGTGCTTCCGTCATTTTTGTCCCCCATTTTGCCTGTCCTGCTTTAAACTGCGCACTGACATTCCCCTGCTGCCAGGAAATGTATGAAATACAAAGACTTGCGCGATTTTATTGGATTGCTGGATAAACGCGGATTGCTCAAGCGGATCCGACACCCGGTGGACCCCAAACTGGAAATCACCGAAATCGCCGACCGGGTGTTGCGCGCCGGCGGTCCCGCACTGCTGTTCGAAAACCCCATAGGCTTCGACACCCCGGTACTGGCCAACCTGTTCGGCACCCCCGAGCGGGTAGCCCTGGGGATGGGACGCGAGAGCGTCCACGAGCTGCGGGAAGTGGGCGAACTGCTGGCCTTTCTCAAGGAACCGGCGCCGCCGGAGAGTCTGCGCGATGCCTGGGAAAAACTGCCGGTCTTCCGGCAGGTGTTGAATATGGGCCCGAAAGTGGTGGGCAAAGCCGCCTGCCAGCAGATGGAGCAGAGCGGCGACCAGGTGGATCTCACCAGGCTGCCCATCCAGACCTGCTGGCCCGGTGATGTGGCGCCACTGATCACCTGGCCGCTGGTGATCACCCGCGGCCCGGAGAAGAAACGCCAGAACCTGGGCATCTACCGTATGCAGCTGCTGGGCAGGAACCGCCTGATCATGCGCTGGCTCTCCCACCGAGGCGGTGCTCTGGATTTCCGCGACTGGTGCAGCCGCCACCCCGGCGAGCCCTTCCCGGTGGCGGTGGCCCTGGGCGCGGACCCCGCCACCATTCTCGGCGCTGTTACCCCGGTGCCAGACACCCTGTCCGAGTATGCCTTTGCGGGCCTGCTGCGGGGCGACAAGACCGAAGTGGTCGGGGCTACGCTCAGCGACCTGCAGGTGCCGGCGAGCGCGGAGTATGTACTGGAGGGCTTTATCCACCCGGGCGACACCGCCGACGAGGGACCCTATGGCGACCACACCGGCTACTACAACGAAGTGGACCGCTTTCCGGTGTTTACCGTGGAAAAAATCACCCACCGCAAAGACCCCATCTATCACAGCACCTACACCGGCCGGCCGCCGGACGAACCGGCGGTGCTGGGCGAGGCGCTGAACGAAGTGTTCGTGCCCATACTGCAAAAGCAGTTTCCGGAAATCACCGACTTCTATCTGCCGCCGGAAGGCTGCTCCTACCGCCTCGCGGTAGTCACCATGAAAAAGCAGTACCCCGGCCACGCCAAGCGGGTGATGATGGGGGTCTGGTCCTTCCTGCGCCAATTTATGTATACCAAGTTCGTGATCGTCACCGACGACGACGTCAACGCCCGCGATTGGAAGGATGTGATCTGGGCCATGACCACACGCATGGACCCGGCGCGGGATACGGCGATGGTGGAGAACACGCCGATCGACTACCTGGACTTCGCCTCCCCGGTATCCGGCCTGGGGTCCAAGATCGGCTTCGACGCTACCAACAAATGGCCGGGGGAAACCACCCGGGAGTGGGGTGAGCCCATCGCCAGGGACCCCGAAGTGGTGAAAAAGATAGATGCAATCTGGTCCCAGCTGGATTTGTAGGGAACCGAGAAATACTGTTCTCCGGAATCCGAACTTCTATTCCACCTGGCTGGGCCGCAACGGCCTCTACCTGGAAGATATCTACGTCATCCCCGAGGCGAGGGGTTGTGGCGCCGGCAAGGCGCTGCTCAAGCACCTGGCGGGAATCGCCGTCGACAAGGGCTGCGGCAGGTTCGAGTGGAGCGTGCTCGACTGGAGTGAGCCGGCGATCAAATTTTACGAATCACTCTGTTGCAGGAAATTCCGCAAGCTTTCGATATAGGGGGCGAAGGCCTCGAGCTGTGGCACATGCCCGACGCCGTCCAGCTCAACCAGCTCGGCGTTTGGGATCGCCTTCGCGGTCTTTTTCCCCAACTGGTCGTAGCGGCCCAGGGTTTTCTGTACCGAAGCCGGCGCGCGGTCCCTGCCGATCGCGGTGCGGTCGCGGGTGCCGATAATCAGCAGAGTGGGCGCGCGGATATCCGGAAACTCGTAGAGCACCGGCTGGGTAAAGACCATATCTGAAGTCCGCGCATCCACGACGGCGATTTTGTCCGAATCCGGCCCCGCGGCCCAGCCGGCCTGGATTGCCAGCAGCGGCTCGTAAGCTTCCCGCCACTGGCCGTCGAAATAGGCCCGGGTCATATAGCGTTTTATTTTCTCCGGCGTCTGCGCGCGCTCCGCGGCTATGGCCCGGTCCAGGGGCTGGTAGGGCACGGAGCGCTTCCAGTCCTCCAGGCCGATGGGGTTGATCAGCACGAGCCTGTCCACCCGCTCCGGATACATCAGCGCGAAGCGGCTGGCGAGCATACCGCCCATGGAGTGTCCGGCCACGGCAACTCTATCCAGTTTCAGGTGATCCAGCAGGGCTTTGGTGTGGTCCGCGAGGGCCTGGAAGCTGTACTGGAAGCGCACCGGTTTGCTCGATTTGCCAAAGCCGATCTGGTCCGGTGCGACTACCCGGTATCCGGCCTCGCTCAGGGCTTTGATGGTGTCCCGCCAGTAGGCGCCGGAGAAGTTCTTGCCGTGCAACAGTAGTACCGTGCCCCTGGCTTCCTGTTCCCGTGGAGGAACATCCATATAGGCCATAACCAGGGGCCGCTCTTGGCTTGTCAGCGGGAACTGCTTTACCGGATAGGGGTATTGGTAGTCGCTCAGCATCGCGTCCCGGGGGGTGACCCCGACTTCCGCCAGTGCGGGCAGGGCGGCGGACAGCAGCGCCAGTGCAATGCAGGGGATTTTTGATAATCGCATGGTTGAAATCCGTTCAGCTATGGGCTCTCAGCAGCGGGCTCCGCTGCCCGGGCAGCGGCAGCAGCGGCAGGTCCGCCACGGCCTGTATCAGCCCCTCCTTGTACAATTTTGCCGACTGCTCTTTTTCCCCCAGTGCGTGCAACAGCCGCGCCAGCTCGGCGGAGGTGGCGGGGTCGGAGCGCAGCAGCAGGCTCTTTTCGAAGTACTGCCGCGCCTTGCCCCAGAGTTCATTGCGCAGGCACAGGCGGCCCAGGCAGGTGAGTAGATCGGCGTTCTCGCCGTACTCCTTCAGCCAGCCGTCGGCGACTACCAGTTGGGCGTTGGCGTCGGCGCCGGTGAGACAGCCGTAGAGCCGGGCAATGTCTCCCCGCCACTCGCGGTTGAGTACCCAGTGCAACTGCTTTTCCGCTTCTTCGTCCTGGCCGATCTGGTGCAGCAGCTCGCCGTAGAGGCAGCGCAGGTCCATATTGCGCTGCCAGCGGCTGCCGAGGCTGTTCCAGGTTTCGCGCAGCTTGTCCCGGTCGCGGCGGCTGGCGGCTTCGCCCAGCAGGTGCTGATAGACCTCCAGCTCCAGCTGTTGCAGCTCCGCCTCGGGCATATTGGCGTGCTTTTCCAGTTCCGGGAGCAGTTCGCGCAGGCCGTTCCAGTCCCTCAGGCGGTAGTAGGCCTGCATGAGGAGCTGCAGCAGGGCGGGGTGTTTGGGTTCCACTTGTTTGGCGCGCTCCAGGCTGGCGATGCATTGTTCATAGTGCTTGTCCAGCAGTTGCATGCGCGCCTGGCTCAGGGCCACCGCCAGCTGGGTATCGTCGCCGCTGGCCTCGGCCTTGGCGAGCAGCTCGTTGGCCTCGTCGCGGTAGCCCAGCTCGAAGGCGCTGCGGGCGGCGGCCAGGTAGTTGATCAGGGGAGCTTCGGAGCGGGGGGCGGATTTGAGCAACTGGCGGCGGGCGCGGGCCCAGTTGCCCTCCATAAATTCCACCAGGCCGTTGGTGAGGCGCCGCCGCGCCATCCGGGAGCGCCCGAAGCGGATGCGGCTGACGCCGCCGCCGATGCCGCGCAGCAGGCTGCGCACCAGCCAGACCACCAGGAACAGCGCGAGCGCCCCGAATACGACCGCGCCCACCGCTACCCAGAGGTTCATCTCGATATGCTTGCCGCCCACGGCGAGCACCATGTAGCCGGGGTAGCTGCGCATCATCTCCGCGAGAAAGGCGCCGAACAGCAGCAGCGTGAGTGCGGAAAACAGAAAGCGTTTCACTGTGTCTCGTCTCCTGCCGTGTTCGGGGTATCGGTTTCCAGGGAGTCGGCTTCTTCACTGTTGCCGCCGGGCGGAGCTGCAGGCGCCCGCTGCGGGTCGGCCTTGTGCAGCCGCTCGATATAGTTGTGCAGCGCGCTTTGCGAGGCACTCAGGCTGGGCAGCTCGACGATCACCGGCTGCTGCGCCAGCTCCTGCAGTTCCCGGGCCAGCACCTGGCGCCGGTGGTTGTCGGTGCCGTATTCGAGCAGCAGCTGGCGCGCGCGCTCCAGGGAGTCCTTGTACACGGTGTCGTCTTCGCGCAGCAGGGCCAGCTCCGCCTGTTCCATATTCAGGCGCAGGTTCTGGCGGAAGCGCGCCTCGCTCTGCGGCGACAGTAGTACCGGGTCGATATCGACGTCGCGAACGCGGTAGGAGTTGCGCATGAACCGGGTGAAGTTCTGCCAGCTGCGCTCCCATACCGGGAGTTTTTCCCCACCGGCGGGTGACGGTGTCTCCTCTTCTTCGACGGCGTCCTGTTTGGCCAGCTCGAATTCAGGCCGGATGTCCACTTGCACCAGTTGTTCTTCCAGCGCGCGCAGTCGCAGGTAGAGCCCTTCGCGGTCGATGTTTTCCACCAGCTTGAGGGCGGTGAGGTCTCTGGCCAACTGCTGGCGTACGCCGTAGAGGTCGGGGAGGTTGACGTCGCGCAGTATCTCGTTTGCCTCCTCCACCAGGCCGAGGGCTGCGCGGCTGTCGCGCTCCAGCAGCAGGCGCTGGTTGGCCAGACGCAGCAGGTAATCCGCTTCCGCCAGCTGCCAGTCCTGGCGGCCGATATTGCCCAGCTCCCCCAGCCGGTTGCCCTGGGCGGTGACACTGCGCTGCAGTTCCGCCAGCTGCTGTTGCAGCTGGCGGATGGTATTGCCCTGTTGACGCAGCTGGTTGCGCAGGGCGGCGGAGTCCTGTGGCGGCGTTGAGGCGGCGGGCGGGGTGTCCTGCGGTTGCGGTTCCCGGGGTGCCGCCGGCTCGGCGGCGGGGGGCTTCTCGCGGTCGGCGCCGGCGGTTTGCCGGTCCCGCCCGGGGAGGAAATCCAGGTATTGCGCCAGCCGCTCTTGCACTTGCGGCCAGTTGAGCCAGCCCCAGGTGCCGGCCGCCCCGAGCAGGAGAAGTAGCAGCAGCCACAGCCAGACTCTGCCGCTCCCGCGCTTTCGGGCCGCTTTGGCGGTACCGGTGTCCTTGCCCTGTTGGGCTTTGGCAAAGTTGCTTTTTGGCTTGTCGGTGTCTGTGGATTTCTCGTCAGTCATGGCTGGGCGGGCAAGTGAAAAATGTCGTCAAATTATAGCGACTGAAGACACGCTTTATACGAAGTGCGGCGCCCTTTTGAAACTTTTTACCGCAGCCTGCCGGCGAGGCCGGTGCGCAGGGCTTCGAGCATGGCGCTGTCGCCGGCATTCCGCGCTGCGCGGACCCGGGCAAAGCCCAGCTCCCGGGCCTGTTCGGCCACCCGCCGGCTGGGGCAAACCAGCAGCGCATCGCGCAGGGATTCGCGGCCGGACTGTCCGATGCACTGTGCCAGGTTGGCGAGGGTCTCGCCGCTGTGCACGCTGATGGCGTCCGGCTGTTGTGCGTAGGCGGCGAGCTGCTGCGGGGCGTCCGGGGGCAAAAGGCGGCGGTAGAGTTCGCAGTAGTCGACGCGGGCGCCGCGCTGGCGCAGGGTTTCGCCGATCAGTGTGCGTCCGCCGCGGCCGCGGAAAATCAGCGCGCGCTGGCCGGCGATATCGCGCAGGGCGGGCAGCGCCAGCAGCGCCTCGGAATCCATGGTGTCGCCGTCTGCCTCCACCGGGACGCCGCGTTCGCGCAGTGCGCGCGCGGTGGCCGCGCCGACGGCGTAGTAGCGCGGTCCCTTCGGCAGTTGCGGCCAGTAGTCCTCGATCCAGTCGAAGCCTATCCGCACCGCATTTTGCGACACGAAGACCGAGTGGTCGGCGAGGTCGAAGTTCAGGATATGGTTCTTGATCGCCTGCTGTTCCGGGCCGCTGTCGATCGCCTCGATGGCCAGCATGGGGATGCTGTCCACTGTGGCCCCGGCGGCTTCCAGCTGTGCGCGCCAGCCCCGGGACTGATGCGCGGGGCGGGTAATCAGTATGCGCCGGCTGCGCAGTTCGCCGCTCACAGCGCCGCGAGAATCCTGTCGGCGCCAGCGGCGAGCAGTTCCTCCGCCAGCGCGGTGCCCATGGCTTCGCCGTTTTCCGCCGGGCCGCGGGCCTCGGCGCGAACCAGGGTCTCGCCGTCGGGGCTGCCCACCAGGCCGCGCAGGTGCAGTTCGCCGTTGTCGAGTTCGGCATAACTGCCGATGGGAATCTGGCAACTGCCGTCCAGGCGTTTGACCAGGGCGCGCTCCGCCGCCAGGCGCGCGGCGGTGGCGGGGTGGTGCAGCGGCTGCAGCAGGGCCTCCAACTCCGGGTCGCGGCGGCACTCGATGCCCACCGCGCCCTGGCCGCCGGCGGGCAGGGAGATTTCCGGGGGCAGGGCGGTGCGGATGCGCTCGTGCATTTCCAGGCGCACCAGGCCGGCTGCGGCGAGGATGATCGCGTCGAACTCGCCGGCGTCCATTTTCGCCAGCCGGGTGTTGACGTTGCCGCGCAGGAAGTGCACCTGCAGGTCCGGGCGCCGGGCCAGCAACTGGCACTGGCGGCGCAGGCTGGAGGTGCCCACTACCGCACCCTGCGGCAGTTCGTCCAGGCTGGCGTAGTGGTTGCTCACAAAGGCGTCGCGGGGATCTTCACGCTCGCAGATCACCGGCAGGTGCAGGCCGTCGGGAAATTCCATCGGCACGTCCTTCATGGAGTGCACGGCGATATCCGCGTGCCCGTCGAGCATGGCTTTTTCCAGCTCTTTCACGAACAGGCCCTTGCCGCCGACCTTGGCCAGGGGGATATCCAGCATCTGATCGCCGCGGCTGGTGAGCGGCAGCAGTTCGATTTGCAGTGACGGGTGGTGTTGCTGCAGCCGGTCCTCGACGAAATTGGCCTGCCAGAGGGCCAGGGCACTCTCGCGGGTGGCGATGCGGATGCGGGTGATGGGCATAGGGCGTCGGTCGATTTGGAAGTGGCTGGGAATTTTAACAGATGGTGATGGATGACCGGGGACTGTCTGTCATCTGTTCTCTGGCTTCTGTCCTCTGGAGCGCAGCCAGTCCTCCAGAAAAATACGCGCGGCGATGGAATCCACAGGATCTTTGGCGTAGTTCCCGCGGTGGCCCCGCTCGCGCGCCTCTTCCTTGGCGGCGCGGGTGCTGAGGCGTTCGTCGACATACTCCACCGGCAGGCCGCTGCGCCCGTGGAGTCGCCGGCCGAATTTGCGCGCGCGCGCGGAGAGTTCGCTCTCGCTGCCGTCCATATTCAGCGGCAGGCCCACCAGCAGGGTTTGCGGTTGCCATTCGGCGATCAGGCGCAGGACTTTGTCCCAGTCCGGTGCGCCGTCTTTCGCCGGAAGCGGTGGCAGTTCGCGGGCGCCGCCGGTCAGGCTCTGGCCGAAGGCGATGCCGATGGAGCGGGTGCCGAAGTCGAAGGCGAGGGCGGTGGTGGTGCCGGTCATCAGGCGTGGCCGGATTGGGAGCCGATGCCGGTCATGTCGATGCCGTGGCGCGCGGCGGCGGTGTGCCAGCGCTTTTGCCACGGGGTGGCGAAGAGAATTTCCGGCTCTGCCGGCAGGGTGAGCCAGGCGTTGTCCGTCAGCTCCTCCTCGAGTTGGCCCGGGCCCCAGCCGGCGTAGCCCAGGGCCACCAGCACGTCGTCGGGGCCGCGGCCGGCGGCGAGGGATTCGAGGATGTCTTTGGAGGCGGTGAGGCTGATATCCTCGGAGACCTCCAGGGTGGAATCGAAGCGCGCGCCGGCGCCGTGCAGGACGAAGCCCTGCTCCGGTGCCACCGGGCCGCCCAGCATTACTATCTCTTCGCCGCGCAGGCTGGCGTCGTCCAGGGAGAGCTGTTCGAACACCTCTCTCCAGGACACATTGCTGGGGGCGTTGATCACGATACCCATGGTGCCTTCGCGGGTGTGCTCGCAGACGAAGGTGATGGTCTGCCGGAAACGCGGGTCCTGCATCCCGGGCATGGCCAGCAGGAACTGGCCGCGCAGGCTGGAGTGGGTGAGGTCGTTGTCGATGCTGGTGGTGTGCATATTGTCAGTGTAGGGCCGATTGTTGGGGTCTAACCGCGCCCGGGAGCTTCGCCGGCGTCGGTGGAGAAGCCGGTCATTTCGAAGTGCCAGGTGCGGATGATCTCCAGGCGGTCCGCTTCCCTGCGGATTTCCGCCGGAAAGGGTGCGAAGGGCGCCGCCAGGCGCACTATTTGCTGGGCGGCATCGTCCAGTATACGTTCGCCGGAGGACTCAAGTATCACCACTTCCTCCACTGCACCGGTGGGCAGCAGGCGCACCATCATACGCAGGCTGCCGGTAATCTGCCGCTGCAGGGCCTCCTCGGGGAAGTTGTCGTTGCCCACCGCCTCCACCTTCTGCCGCCAGTTGTGCAGGTAGGCGGCGTCGGCGGAGGCCTTGGTGGCCACTGAGGTGAGTCGGCGCACCCGCGGGCGCTGGGCGATGGTCTGGCGAATCTTGTCCAGCCGCGCCTGCAGGCTAGCGATCTCCGGGTTGGAATGGGGCAGGTCGCTGGGGGCGTCGCCGCGCTTTTCCTCGGAGGGCTTGTCTTCTGCGGGCAGTTCCGGTGCCTGTCGGGGGCTCTCGCCGATGGTGGTTACCAACTGCCGGCGCTGCTCCGCGGGGCGGGCGGCCTGCTGCTGCGGCAGGGGATTCACCTCGCGCACGACGGTGTCGGCGATTTCCGCGCGGCGGTTGCTGGAGAGTTCCCTGGGGGTGTCGGCGGTGCCGCTGGCCTGCTGGTTGTGCTGGGCCAGGTAGTCGGCGTCCTCGGGGGCCGCGGCGGTATGGTGCTGCGCCAGGGTAACTTCCAGGGTTGGCGGTGCCCGCCGACCTTCGGGCGCGGCAAAAGCCACGCCGAAAATCACCAGTGCGTGGAAGGCGCAGGCGAGAAACAGGGCGAACGCGAAGCGGTCCTGTTGGGCGGCCTGTTGTCGAGTGGTGCCGGCGGTCGGGTTCATTTTTTCGTTATTGGTTACTCAAGTTTCGGAGTTCAGTTCCGGCTTTTGCCGCCGGCAGGCGTCGAGCTCCGAAACTTGAGTTGGTTATTCAAGTGTCGGCACCCGGCGCGGGGCCTGGAGAGTTCAGGTGATAACGCCCGAAACCCGAGACTTGATTGTTTACTGCTCAATTCCCAATAAGGGTTCGCCAGTTTACCTTTTTTGTTGCAGCCGGTCTGTGATGGCGCTCATCAGCAGGCCGCCGGTATCGGTGCCGTAGGCGGCGTCTATTTCGCGCACACAGGTGGGGCTGGTGACATTGATTTCGGTGAGGTAGTCGCCGATCACGTCCAGGCCCACGAACAGCAATCCCTTTTCTTTCAAAGCTGGCGCCACCCGCTCGGCGATCTCGCGGTCGCGCTCCGACAGCGGGCGTGCCTCGCCGCGGCCGCCGGCCGCCAGGTTGCCCCGGGTCTCGCCGGCTTCGGGGATACGGGCCAGGCAGTAGGGCACCGGTTCGCCGTCCACCACCAGAATACGCTTGTCTCCGTTCTTGATTTCCGGGATATAGCGCTGCCCCATGATTTGCTTCCGGCCGCGGTCGGTGAGCATTTCCAGTATCGCCCCGAGGTTGGCGCCGTCAGGCTTGCAGTGGAAGATACCGGTGCCGCCCATCCCATCCAGGGGTTTAAATATCACGTCTTCATGGCTGGCGTGGAAGGCACGCAACCGCTGCATGTTGCGGCTGACGATCAGCGGCGGGCAGCAGTCGGGGAACTGCGTGGCGAAAATCTTCTCGTTGCAATCGCGCAGTGCCTGCGGGCTGTTCACCACCAGTGCGCCTTCTCGCTCCGCGGCCTCCAGTATATAGGTGGAATAGATATATTCGTTGTCGACGGGTGGATCCACCCGCATCAGCACTACGTCCAGTTCCCCCAGCGGCATCTCCGCCGCTTCTCTCAGGGAGAACCAGCGCTCGGCATCGTCGAACACCTGCAGCGGGCGTCCCCAGCCCATGGCGCGCCCGCCGTCCAGGTAGAGATCGCTCTGCTCAAAATAAAACAGGTCGAAACCGCTGCGCTGTGCGGCCTGCAACAGCGCCAGGGTGGTGTCTTTCTTAAAGTGAATCTTGGCGATGGGGTCCATCACCACGCCGAGGGAGTAGCTCATATTCGTGTCCGTGCCAGCCAGAAGGGTGGATTCAGGTTAAAGTAAAAGCTGTCCGCCGCTGGCGCAACTATTTACGCAGATTGGCCCGGTGGCGATTATTTGTACTGTTGTACCGTTCGCACCCCGGCACCGGTAGATTCACTTAAGGTTCTGTGATAAAAGTTCCCTCTGATGTGCGACCTTGGCCTGCCGAGGTGTCCAGACCCCGCAAGCGGTTGAAGAAAGGGCGCGCTTAAAGCCGTGTCCGAAAAATAAGTAAACAGGGGATTCAACAACACTATGGAGCTCAACTGGGAAAGCCTGACGGTGATGGTGGTCGACGACAGTAAGACGATTCGCCGCACCGCCGAGACGCTGCTGCAAAAAGCGGGGTGTACGGTGGTTACCGCGACGGACGGTTTTGATGCCTTGGCAAAAATCGCCGATTCGCGGCCGGATATTATCTTTGTCGATATCATGATGCCGCGTCTGGATGGCTATCAAACCTGCGCGCTGATCAAAAACAACAGCGAATTCCGTTCGACGCCGGTGGTGATGTTGTCGAGCAAGGACGGTTTGTTCGACAAGGCCAAGGGCCGGGTGGTCGGTTGTGATCAATATCTGACCAAGCCGTTCAGCAAGAGCGAGTTGTTGGGTGCGATCTCGGCTCACGCCAAGCCGCATCACGCGGCGTGATCAGCGCAGTTCGGGTTTTCGCTGTGACTTTGTTAACACCGGTGGCGTAGAATAGGTGCCGGTGCCGGCTGAACATTTGTCGTGGTGTCAGGCAAAGTTCGCCCGGTGCGGAGTGATTTTCGCGGATAACGAAATCTTTTTAAGGGTGTGCGGTCGGTGCCGCTTCGGTGTGGGCCCGGTCCGCCGACAATGACAACAAACCTTTGCAGGCGCCCATCCTTGGGTGTTTCTGCGAGCAATAAATGTCGCGGGGAGCAAATGGCAAGAGTACTAATCGTTGACGATTCGCCAACAGAAACTCACAAACTTACCACTATACTGGAGAAGAACGGCCACGCAGTGATCGCCGCCACCAATGGTGAAAACGGGGTCGACGTCGCGCGCCAGCAGCGGCCCGACGTCATTCTGATGGACATCGTGATGCCGGGCCTCAACGGCTTCCAGGCCACACGCCAGCTGAGCAAGGACAGCGACACCAGTGGGATACCGATCATTATCGTCACCACCAAGGACCAGGACACCGATCGCGTCTGGGGTATGCGCCAGGGGGCTCGCGCCTACCTGACCAAGCCGGTGGATGAGAGCCGGTTGCTGGGTGCTATCGAGGAGGTGTTGGCCTAGGCCAGCTGCTGACTCAGTGCCGTCAAAAGTGCCGTCAAAACAGTCCCCATATCTCGCCCTGGTCGATATCGCCAACCGTGCCAAGACGCAGGCGGCGGGCCTGCCCGGGCGGCAGGAGGTCAAGCCTTACTGGAGTGGTATCGGTTTCTCCCTTCTGGGTCATCGTTTCGTCTCCTCCATGGAGGAGGTGGTGGAATTGCTCGAAGTCCCCCAGCATACCTTTATCCCCGGAGCCCAGCCCTGGGTGTGCGGTGTGGCCAATGTGCGCGGCCGCCTGTTGCCGTTGTTTGACCTGGCGGCTTTTTTCGGCGGCGGTCTCAGAGGGGCCAAGCAGCGCCGCCGCGTGCTGGTGGTGGAGCACGGGAAGATTTACGCGGGGCTGATCGTCGACGAGTTGCACGGCATGCAGCACCTGGCACTCGAATATGCCAGGCGCGCCCCGGGCGACCTGATGGAGCCTTTTGCGCCGATGGTCAACGGCCAGTTTGCGCTGCAGCAGGAGCGATGGCTGGTTTTCGATATGCAGGCGCTCATTAACGATTTCCAGTTTATGGATGCCGCGGCCCAGTAAGCCGCGGCTTCGGTTTTTTCTCTTTCGGGGAATCTGCGACGGCCCCGTCGGTGGGGGCTGTTGCGGACAGAGCGTTTAACCAAGTAGTGATATAAAAAGAATTGGCCTGACCCTCAGGTCCGCCAGGAGTAAACTATGAAAACAGGCTCCCAGAGTTCCTCTTCCGCGCTGCGCAGTAACCCGGCAGCGCTGTTTATGGGTCTGCTGGTACTCGCCACACTGGCGGGGCTGATTGTCAGTATCTACCTGGTGCAGACCCAGGGCGACCGCGATAAAAAGTACCTGCAGCAGGTGGCGGAACTCCGCGCGCTGTCATACCAGGTGGTGTCACTCGGTCCGGAGGCCACTGCAGGTGACGAAGAAGCCTTCGACGAGCTGCAAAAAGTGGTCGGCGAAATGGCCGGGATCTGGAACCGGCTGCAGGGCGCCGACGCCGGCACCCGCCGCGCGCTGGAGCAGGAGCTGGCGGATTACGCCCAGATCTGGCGCCAGGTGCGCGAACAGGCGGACACCATCCTCGGCAATAAGGACACCATTATCTTCCTCAACGATGTGGCCAGTACGCTGAACGATTCGCTGCCGGAACTACAGGCGGAACACAACAACATCGTGGAAATCCTGCTGGCCAACAGCGCCCCGGCGAACCAGATCGAGCAGGCGCAGTTGCAGGTATGGCGCGCGGAGCGGATCGGCCGGAACATCGACAAGATGCTGCAGGGCGGTGAAGACGCCGAAGCCGCCGCGGACCAGTTCAATACCGACGCCAGCCTGTTCGGTAAAGTGGTGGAGGGCATGAAGGGCGGCGACGTGGTGATGGGCATCTCCCGCGTGACCGACCCGGAGGCGCGCCAGTCGCTGGATGAGATCACCGAGCTGTTCGAGTTCGTGAGCTCCTCCGTGCGCGAGATCTTCGAGGCCACCCCGGCACTGTTCGCCACCCGCCAGGCGGCGGACGGTATCCTGGCCTCCTCGCCGCAGCTGCTGGAATCCCTGAACGTCCTCAACGACCGCATCGTCAACCTGTCCGGCGAGCGCCAGCCCAACAACCAGACCATCATGATCATCACCGGTGTGTTCGTGATGCTGATCTTCGGCATGATGATCATGGCCTTCTCCGGTACCCGCCGCAGCCTGAAGGAGGAGTCCGAGACCAACGAGCGCAACCAGCAGGCCATTATGCAGCTGCTGGACGAACTGGCCGATCTCGCCGACGGTGACCTGACCACCTCGGCCACGGTGACCGAGGCCTTTACCGGTGCGATCGCGGACTCCATCAACTACACCATCGACCAGCTGCGGGTGCTGGTATCGCGGATCACCGGTGCGGCCCAGGAAGTATCCGGGCTGTCCCAGGAAACCCAGCAGACCGCACTGCACCTGGCCGAGGCCTCCGAGCACCAGGCGCAGGAAATTGCCGGGGCGTCCGCGGCGGTGAACGAAATGGCCGTGACCATCGACCAGGTATCCGCCAACGCCGCCGAATCGGCCCAGGTGGCGGAGCGCTCGGTACAGATCGCGAGCAACGGCGCCAAGGTGGTACAGAACACGATCAAGGGCATGGATACCATTCGCGAGCAGATCCAGGACACCTCGAAGCGGATCAAGCGGCTGGGTGAGTCCTCCCAGGAGATCGGCGATATCGTGAGCCTGATTAACGACATTGCCGACCAGACCAACATCCTCGCCCTGAACGCCGCCATCCAGGCGAGCATGGCCGGTGACGCGGGTCGCGGCTTCGCGGTGGTAGCGGACGAGGTACAGCGCCTCGCGGAACGTTCCGCCGCGGCGACCAAGCAGATCGAAGGCCTGGTAAAAGCGATTCAGTCAGACACCAATGAGGCGGTTGTCTCGATGGAGCAGACCACCACCGAGGTGGTGCGCGGTGCCCGACTGGCCCAGGACGCCGGTGTCGCCCTGGAGGAGATCGAGGGCGTATCCACCAACCTGGCCGCCTTGATTCAGAACATCTCCAACGCCGCCCGCCAGCAGGCCTCTTCCGCCGGCCACATCTCCAACACGATGAACGTGATTCAGGAGATTACCTCGCAGACCTCCGCCGGTACCCAGGCCACAGCCCAGTCCATTGGTAATCTGGCCAAAACCGCCAACGCCCTGCGTGAATCCGTCGCCGGCTTCAAGCTGCCCAGCGAGGAAGGCGTCGAAGAGAGCGGCGAGCTGTACGATGTGGAGCTGCCGGAAATGGCCGGGGAGGACTTCTCGCTGCTGGACGGCGAAGAACTCTCCGTGGATGAGCGTGAGGACCGGGCCCTGGCCTGATCCGGTGGGGAATTTCAAGGTGCATGGATGATGTCCCGTTTCGGGTGCTTTGCGCCGGCGTACAGATTGCACTACTGAGGACTTGCCGTGAGTCACGACAATCCCAATTTTCTGGCCCTGGACTGGCTGACGGGTGAGATAAACGAGACGCTGGCGCAGGCGCGCCAGCAGTTGGAATCCTTCGCCTCCGATTCGTCCGACAAGGCGCCGTTGCAGAACTGCCTGGAGCTGATCCACCAGGTGCACGGCAGTCTGCATATGGCGGAGCTCAGCGGTGCGGCCATGCTCGCCGGGGAGATGGAGCAGTTGGTGCAGGCGCTGGCCGTCGGCGAGGTGGAGAACACCGACGAAACGCGCGAGTTCCTGATGCGCGCGCTGCTCGAACTGCCCCTCTACCTGGAAAAAGTGGCATTCCAGCGCCGGGACAATGCGGTGTTGTTGTTGCCCCTGCTCAATGACCTGCGCGCGGTGCGCCGCGAGCGACTGATCACCGAGGGTGGGCTCTTCTCCCCCGATCTCTCCGCCCTGGAGCAGGTATCCGGCAAGCGCCAGCCCCTGCTCGCCAACGAAACCGCGCTCCAGGAACTGGTGGGCAAGCTGCGCAAAATCTACCACGTGGCCGCCGCCGGGCTGATACGCGACGTGAACAGTGGCGAGAGCCTCGCCTACCTGGTCAAGGTCGGTGAAAAGATGTCGCTCCTCTACAGCGGCAGTTTGCGCCAGCCCCTGTGGCGGGTACTGCTGGGCCTGTTCGAGGCTATCGGCGAACACCGCCTCACCGTAATGCCGGCATTGCGCCAGCTGTTGCGCCGTATCGACGTGGAATTCCGCCTGCTGGCCGGCCGCGGCGCGCCGGTGCTGGACGCCCCCCTGGATCGCAGCCTGGTGCGCAACCTGCTGTTCTACGTTTACCTGAGCGGCCCCAACGGCGCGCGTTGCAAGACTCTTTACGACACTTTCGCCCTGGATAAGGCCGTTCCGGGCACGCCGCGCCCGGATACCGAGGACGCCCTGGCCATGGGCCCGGAGGCCTTGGGTACCGCGGTGGCCGCCCTGCGGGAGGAGCTGCGCTCGGTGCGCGAGGCCCTGGAGCCTGGCACCGCCGATGCCGAGCGCCCGTCGCTCTCCGATACCGCCGCGGTTGCCAAGCGGTTGGCGGACACCCTCGGCATACTGGGGTTGGAGAACCAGCGCGGCTACGCGCGGGGTATCTACGAGTGCCTGCGAGATGCGTCCCGCGGCGAGAACACCGACGACCTGCTGATGCAGGCCGCCGGAGACGTGGTGCAACTGGACGCCAGCCTCGCCGCCGCCGTGACCCGGGACAAAAAAATGGACAGCGGCGGGCCGCTGATGGGCGACGCCACTGAGACGGTGCTGCGCGAGGCGCGCACCGGCCTGGAAGCGGTCAAGGAATCGGTGGTGGAATATATCGCCAGCCACTGGGACATCAGCTACCTGAGCCGTGTACCGGAGCGACTGCAGGAGGTGTGCGGCGGTCTGGATATGGTGGGTTACCGCCGCGCCGGTGAGATAGTGAGCGCTTGCAAGCGCTATATCGGCGAGCAGTTGATCGACGCTGCCGAGCAGCCGGAGTGGAAGCTGCTAGACACCCTCGCCGATGCCATTACCAGCGTCGAGTATTACCTGGAACGCCGCGCCGACGGCATCGAAGACGCCGATATGTTGCTGGCGCTGGCGGAAGACAGCGTTGCGACCCTGGGTTTTGCGGTTGCCGGCGGAGTCGCACCGGCGGAGGAAAAAGCCGAAGCGGAAAGAACTGCGGAGGAAAGCGCTGTAGAGGAAGGCGCTGTTGAAGTGGAACCCCCTGTCGGGGAAGCGGAAGCCGCCGCGACGGATGACTGCGAGCTTGATTTGACGCCCGAGCCCGCCGGAACTCAGGGCGAGGAAATGCAACCCCTCGAAACGCAGCCGGCCGAAATGGAAACCGCCGGGTTGCAGTCCGACGGCGGTGAGCAGTGGGAGGAGCCCGCCGCTGTCGCCGGGGGACCGCAGGTGCCGGAGGCGCGCGAGGAGGACAACTGGTTTTCCGGTGAGGAGAGTCCGGAGGCAACCGCGGCTGCGGAGGCCGTTGCCGCACCGGCGGCGGCCGAGATGGATGACGACGAGAGTCTGATCGACGACGAGATTGTCGAGATATTCCTCGAAGAGGCGGCCGAGGTGCTGGAGACCATCGGTCTCTATTTCCCCCAGTGGGCCGCCAACTTTTCCGATAAAGACGCGCTGGTGGAATTCCGCCGGGGCTTTCACACCCTGAAGGGCTCCGGGCGCATGGTCGAGGCGCTGGAAATCGGCGAGTTGGCCTGGGCGGTGGAGAACATGCTCAACCGCGTTATCGACGACACGGTCAAGCCCCAGCGCGCCCATGCGGAGCTGGTGGATCAGGTGCGGCGAAAACTGCCGTCGATGATCGAGGGCTTCCGCCTCGGCAGCGGCGATCCGGAACCGGAGCGCACCGCGCAACTGGAGGGTTGGGCTCAGCAGCTTTCCCGCGGCGAGGTGCCGGCGGAACTGGCGCAGCGGGCGGCGGAGCCGCAACGGGCGCCCGAAGTGGAGCCGGATACCGCCGCTCCGACCGAGGAGAGCCTGGAGGACAGGGACCAGCTGTGGGAAATTTTCGCCCAGGAGGCGGAGACCCATCTGGTGGTGGTGGACGAGTTCCTCGCCGAAATGCGCGAGGCGGCGCCCCTCTACGGTGTTCCATCGGATCCCCTGCACCGCGCCCTGCACACCCTCAAGGGCTCCGCCCACATGGCCGAGGTCAAACCGGTGGCGCAGCTGGTGGCACCGTTGGAGCGCTTTGCCAAGGAGCTGCGCACTTACCGGATACCCATCGATGCGGATATCTACGAACTGATCGGCGACGGCGCCGGCTATGTGCGCGGTGTCCTCGAACAGATATACACCGGCGAGCCCCTGGAGCTGGACCGGGCCGAGCAGTTCCTCGCCCGCGTGGCGGAGCTGCAGGAGCGAGCCGTTGGTCACCTGATTCGCGAGCGCGAGGCCAGCGAGCCGCGCGCAGTGGATCCGGAACTACTGGCGGTGATCATGGCCGACGGCATGAAGGTGCTGCTGGACGTGGACCAGATGCTGAACCGGTGGCGCCGCCGTCCCGGGGACAAATCGCTGCTGGAGCCGGTGGCGGAGGAACTGGATATATTGCAGGAGGCGGCCGCCCGGGCGCAGCTTCCCACCCTGGCGGAGCTGGCCGGGCTGTTGCTGGCCGTCTACCGCAGGGTGATCGGCGGTCAACTGGAAGAGGAGCCGGCACTGTGGGCCGCCTTGGAACAGGGCCACAACGAGCTGCTGGACCTGGTGGACGCTGTTGCCGCGACCCAGGACCTGCCCGAGGTCAGCGAGGCAGTGGGTGAAGCGCTGCGCTCGCTGGCCCAGGGGGAGAGCGATACCTCCGCCGACGATGACTACGACCTTGCGGAACTGGGTATCCACAGTGAGGAACTGCCCGCCGCTGAGGAGCTGTCCGGAGGGCGGGTTGACGCGGGTGCAGAAGAATCTGGCGAGTTGGGCTTTGATGACCTGCTCGCCACAGAGCCCGCTGGTGAGCCGCAACTGGAGGAAAGCGAAACCATCGCCGAGGCCCCGGCGGCGGATCAACCGCAGCGGGAACAACCGGCCGCCGGCCCCGACGCCGAGTTGCAGGCGCTGCTGGCGGACGTGGACCCGGACGTGGTCGACGTCTTTATGGAAGAGGCCGGCGACCTGGTGGACGAACTGGAAGAGTTGATCCAGGGCTGGGAGCAGGCGCCGGGGGACAGCGGCCCGGCGGAGGCCCTCAAACGGGTACTGCACACCTTCAAGGGTGGTGCGCGCATGGCCGCGCTGATGGGGCTCGGCGAAGTGGCGCACCGGTTCGAGACGGTAATCGAGGGCATGCGCGGCGACGCCGAGCCCCCGGCGGAATTCTTCGCTGACGCCCACGCCATCTACGATCGTATCGCCGCCGGCGTGGAGACAGTGCGCGCCTGGATGGGCGGGGAGCAGCTGGATGCCTTTGCCCAGCTGCTGAGCACCCGCTGGGCCGACGAACAACCGGCGGACAGTCCCGAGCCGTCGGGCTATGGCCCCGAGCCGGAACTCCGGGGCGCGGACAGCGCCGGCGTGACGCCGGAGCTGCCAGCGGATACCACGCCGGCCGCGGAGGAGGTGGTTCCCGCCCAGCTGCCGGAAGTTGCGGCAGAAACTGCCAGCAATGTGTTGCCGTTCATTCGCAAGAAAGGTGCCCCCGGCGAGCGCGACGCGACCTCGGGCCGCGGCCAGCCGCAGGAGATGGTGCGGGTGGCGGCGGAACTGCTGGAAGAGCTGGTCAACCTGGCCGGTGAGACTTCCATTTCCCGCGGGCGCCTGGAAGAGCAGGTGAGCGAATTCGGCCTGGCGCTGGAGGAAATGGACGCGACCGTGTTCCGTCTCAACGAACAATTGCGCCGGCTGGATATGGAGACCGAGGCGCAGATCCTGTTCCGCCAAGAGCAACTGGCGGAACAGGACGACAATTTCGATCCGCTGGAGATGGACCGCTACTCATCCATCCAGCAACTGTCCCGCTCCCTGCTGGAATCTACCTCCGACCTGATGGAGCTGCGCGCCACCCTGGGCAATAAGGCCCGGGACACCGAGACGCTGCTGCTGCAACAATCGCGGGTGAACACCGAATTGCAGGAGGGTCTGATGCGCAGCCGCATGGTGCCCTTCTCGCGTCTGGTGCCGCGTCTGCGTCGCATCGTGCGCCAGGTGAGCGCGGAACTGGACAAGCAGGTGGACCTGGTGTTCTCCAACGTGGAGGGCGAACTGGACCGTTCCATGCTCGAACGCATGGTAGCGCCATTGGAGCACATGCTGCGCAACGCCGTGGACCACGGTATCGAAACCCCGCAGGACCGGGCGAGAGCCGGCAAGGCCGAGCGCGGCCGCATCAATGTTGCGCTGGAACGCGAGGGCAGTGAGGTGGTGCTCACTATCAGCGATGACGGTGCCGGCATCAATCTGATGAAAGTGCGCCAGAAGGCGGTGGAAAGCGGCCTGATGCGTCCGGACGCGGAGCTGTCCAACACCGAAATTCTGCAGTTTATCCTGCAGGCGGGCTTCAGTACCGCCGACAAGGTGACCCAGATTTCCGGTCGCGGCGTGGGCATGGACGTGGTATCCGCGGAGATCAAACAGATCGGCGGCACCGTGAACATCAGTTCGGAGGCCGGCCTGGGCACCGAGTTTGTGGTGCGCCTGCCGTTTACCGTATCGGTCAACCGGGCGCTGATGGCGCGCGTGGGCGACGACGTGTTCGCGCTGCCGCTCAACACTATCGAGGGCATAGTGCGCCTCAGCCCCTTCGAACTGGAGCATTACTACCGCGACAGCGAGGCGCGCTTCGAGTATGCCGGCGAGCCCTATCAGGTGAATTATTTCGGTACCCTGCTGCAATCCCGGGCGCAGCCCAAACTGAGCCTGGAGGATATGCAGCTGCCGGTGCTGCTGGTCCGCTCCGAGGGTCACGCCATGGCGCTGCAGGTGGACGCGATCATGGGCAGCCGCGAAATCGTGGTGAAGAGCCTGGGGCCGCAGTTCGCCGGCGTACAGGGGGTCTCCGGAGCCACGGTCACCGGCGACGGCACCGTGGTGGTGATCCTCGATCCGCACGCGCTGTTACGCCGGCAGGCCGCCCAGTTGGCGCGTCCGGAAATGGCCCGCCTGGCGCCGGAACCCCAGCCGGAGCCGGCGGCGGAGGAGCGCCAGCAGCGGGTAATGGTGGTGGACGACTCGGTGACCGTGCGCAAGGTCACCACGCGTTTCCTGGAGCGCGAGGGCTATCTGGTGAGTACCGCCAAGGACGGGCAGGACGCGGTGATCCAGCTGCAGGATATTCTCCCCGACGTGATCCTGCTGGATATCGAAATGCCGCGCATGGATGGTTTCGAGGTGGCGCGGCACATCCGTTCCAGCAGCCGCCTGCGCGACATCCCCATCGTGATGATCACCTCGCGCACCGGCAAGAAGCACCGCGATCACGCCCTGTCCCTGGGGGTAAACCACTACCTGGGCAAGCCCTACCAGGAGGAGGTGCTACTGGCGGCAATCCGTGAATACACCTCCGCGCCGGCGGTCGGCTAAACCAACGATAAAGCAGAGAGTGTTGGCGATGAGTGGAATTAAAGCGCTGCCGGTGGATACCCCCCAGGAGGTGAGCAGCCTGCTGCTGCCACTGGCGGACGGCCAGCTGCTGGTACCTGTGGACACCCTGTCAGAGGTGATCGCAATGCAGACCCCGGTGGCGGCCTACGACGCCCCGGATTGGTACCTCGGGGAACTCAGCTGGCGCGAACAGCGCCTGCCACTGATGTCCTTTGAAATGATGCGCGGGCAGTCCCTGCCGGCTATGCACGGCAGCTGCCGGATTGCGGTCCTGTGCAGTGGTAATCCCGGCGGGCGCCTGCCTTTCTTCGCCCTGGTGCTGCAGGGTACACCCCGGCTGGTACGGGTGACCCCGGACGAACTGGCGGGGCGGGAGCGGGACTGCAACCAGGGGGAATTGATGCATGTGGCACTGTCCGGCGAGGAGGCAGTGATTCCGGACCTGGGTGGGCTGGAGCAGGCCTGTTTAGCAATGCGGAATGCGGAATGATGAATGCGGACAAATTTTCTGGAAAAAATTTGGACGCCGAAGGCGCCCGCAGGGTGAGCGCCATGGATGGCGCGAGTCAATGCGCGATTTAACGCTGTACATGTCCGAATGAATCCGGGCCGCGCCCAGGCTTGACAAGAGGCGGGGTTCACGCAGATCCTGTCCGCATTCCGCATTCCGCATTCCGCATTCCGCATTCCGCATTCCGCATTCCGCATTCCGCATTCCGCATTCCGCATTCCGCATTCCGCATTCCGCATTCCTCACTGCTCCCGGCAGATTTGTCAGAACAGCTCCTCCGGCACCGATTCTCCCGACTGTTCCCCTTCACTGTCGTCTTCGTCATCATCATACCCAGGCTGGTACGCACTGTAGGTCTCGCGGCCGGGCACCCGGTTGGCACGGAAGATTTCAAACATACCGCCGCGGGAAGTGCGCAGGCCGGTGCGCGGATTGATGCGCACGGTCACTATGCCGTCCGGCTGCGGCAGGTGGCGCTCCGGCAGCCCCTCCAGCGCGGTACTCATAAAGTCGATCCAGATTGGCAGTGCGGCGGTGCCGCCGTATTCGGTCTTGCCCAGTTCGCCGTTGGAGTCGAAACCGACCCAGGTGCTGGTGGCCAGGTGGGAACTGTAGCCGGAGAACCAAGAGTCGCGCGGGCCGTTGGTGGTGCCCGTCTTGCCAGCGATATCGCCGCGTTTCATAACCAGTGCACGCCGCCCGGTGCCCTTCTTGATGACGTCTTTCAGAATCGAATCCATGATGTAGGCGGTTTCCGGGGATATGGCGCGGGGCGCCCGGGGGCGCCCCCGTTGCGCGGCGTCGCTGCGTAGCGGATTGACCGGCAGGCGGCGCAGTTCCAGCGGCTCCTCCCCCTCTTCCAGTATCTCGGCTTCCAGCTGCGCATCCGCGAGATTCACTGGCTCGAGCGGCAGTGTTTTGCTGCCGTCGTCCGGGCAGTCGCGGCAAACGGTGAGCGGCAGCGCCTGGTAGACCACCTCACCATTCACATCCAGCACCCGGTCCACCAGGTAGGGCTCCACCCGGTAGCCGCCGTTGGCGAAGGCGGCGTAGCCGCGGGCCACTTCCAGCGGGGTGAGCGCCGAGCTGCCCAGGGCAATGGTCAGGTTGCGGGCCAGTTTGCTGCGCTCGAAGCCGAAGCGCTCCACAAAGCCCAGTGCATAGTCGATGCCCAGTGCCTGCAACAGGCGGATGGAGACCAGGTTGCGGGACATGTACAACGCTCTGCGCAGACGGATGGGACCGAGGAATTTGCCGCTGGCGTTTTCCGGGCGCCACACGTCCTGTAGGTTGGTCTCCTCAAAGATGATTGGCGCGTCGTTGATGATGCTGGCTGCGGTATAGCCCTTCTCTATAGCCGCGGAGTAGATAAACGGCTTAAAGTTGGAGCCCGGCTGGCGCGCCGCCTGGGTGACGCGGTTGAAGTGGCTCTGGTGGAAGTCGTAGCCGCCGACAAGCGCGCGGATGGCGCCGTCCTCCGGGGCCAGGGAGACGAGGGCGCCCTGAGCCTCCGGCACCTGGGCCAGATGCCACTCCTCGCGTACCTGGGGCTCCACCACCGGCGCGATAGCACCCTCTTCACCGGGGTCGGCAAAAGGGTCGGAGGCCAATTGCTCCCCGTCCTCCAGGGGGGGGGGCTGGTCGCCGGGTTCTTCGGGGCTTATCTCTACGCGGCGCAGGCGGATCACGTCGCCGGGAGCGAACATCTCGTCGGCGGACTTCAGGCGCGGTCCGCGGGCGTTTTCCGAAAGGTAGGGACGGATGGAGGACAAGCCGTTTTCCCACAGCACCTCCACCACGCGGCGGTCGCGCAGTTGCACCCGCAGGCGCTGGGGCTCCACCGCGGTCACCACCGCCGGCTGCAGGCCGCCGAGCACCGGGATCTCCTTGAGCAGGTCCACTAACTGGTCGCTGTCCTGCAACAGTGCGGCGTCCAGGCGCTGCTCCGGGCCCCGGTAGCCGTGGCGGGCGTCGTAGGTTTCCAGGCCTTTTTGCAGGGCGCCGCGCGCGGCCGCCTGTAATTTGCTGTCCACCGTAGTGATCACCTGATAGCCGTCGGTGTAGGCGGCATCGCCAAACAGTTCGACGGCTTCCTTGCGTGCCATCTCCGCGATATAGGGGGCGTAGAGGTCCAGGTCGCGACCGTGGTAGCTGGCGGTAACCGGGGCGGTGATGGAATTCTTGTAGTCATCCTGGTCGATGTAGTCCAATTCCAGCATGCGCTTGAGGATCCAGTTGCGGCGGACCAGCGCGCGGGTGGGATTGGCGATAGGATTGTAGGCGGAGGGGGCCTTGGGCAGGCCCGCCATCATCGCCCACTGGGCGAGGTTGAGTTCGTCGATGCCGCGGCCGTAGTAGACGTGGGCCGCGGCCTGGAAGCCGTAGGCCCGGTTGCCGAGAAAGATTTTATTGATGTAGAGTTCTAGGATATCGTCTTTGTCTAGTTCCTGTTCGATCTGCAGCGACAGCAGTATCTCGTTAAACTTGCGCACGAAGCGTTGCTCGCGGCTGAGAAAGAAGTTGCGTGCGACCTGCATGGTGAGGGTGCTGCCACCGGACTGGATGGAGCCGCTTTGCAATAATTGTGACGCAGCTCTCACTAAGCCTTTAATCGATACGCCATTGTGGGAGTAAAATCCTGCATCTTCCGCGGCCAGGACGGCCTTCACGAATAGCTCGGGCGTTTGCTCGATAGTGATGGGGTTGCGCCGCTTCTCGCCGAATTCCCCTATCAGCTTCATATCCCGGGAGTAGACCCGCAGCGGCGTCTGCAGGCGGATGTCGCGGAGGCTCTCCACCGATGGCAGGCCGGGCTTGAGATACAGGTAGATGCTGGCAAAGGCCATGGCGGCGGCGGCGATTCCCGCCGTGCCGAGCCAAAGGAGCGAGAGCAGGCGGTTGCGGGTCTTTTCGGTCATGAGTTGCTTCTGGCTTACGTCTGAATCGGGTCAGATTAACAATTATACGAAGATTGTGCGCTGTTACCTATGCAAAAGGCGGTTGCAGCTGTAATTTAAAGTGCTATAACATCAAACTCTCATAACCCACGGAAAAGATAAGAAAAATGGGGATGCTCCCTTTTCTCAACAAGGGCCCGAAGGCCATGCTGGGGCTGGATATCAGCTCCACCACGGTCAAGTTGCTGGAGCTCTCCCGCAGCGGCGACAAGTATCGGGTCGAATGTTACGCGGTCGAGCCCCTGCCTCCCAATGCGGTGGTGGACAAAAATATCAACGATGTCGCCGCCACCGCGGAAGCCATTCGCAAGGTGGTGCGCCGATCCAAGACGCGCCTGCGCCAGGCAGCGGTGGCGGTGTCCGGCTCCGCGGTGATCACCAAGACCCTGGAAATGCCCGCCGATCTCTCCGACGACGCTCTCGAGGCGCAGATCGCCCTGGAGGCGGATCAGTACATTCCCTATCCGCTGGATGAAGTGAATCTCGACTTCGAGGTGCAGGGCCCCTCGGAAAAGGGAGAGGGTCAGGTGGAAGTGCTGCTGGCGGCCTGCCGCAGTGAGAATGTCGAACAGCGGGTTTCCGCGCTGACCGACGCCGAACTGCAGGCCGGGGTGGTGGATGTGGAAGCCTACGCCATCGAGCGCGCTTACACCCTGCTGGAACGCCAGTTCCCCCCCCAGGAGCAACTGGTGGTGGCCGTCATCGATATCGGCGCCACCATGAGCGCGCTCTCGGTGCTGGTGGATGGCAAAACGGTGTACACCCGCGAGCAGCTGTTCGGGGGTCGCCAGCTTACCGACGAGATCCAGCGCCGCTACGGTCTCTCCTCGGAAGAAGCGGGGCTGGCCAAGCGGCAGGGCGGCAGCGGCCTGCCGGACGATTACTACCCGGAGGTGCTGGAGCCCTTCCGCGATGCCGTGGTGCAGCAGGTCACCCGCTCGCTGCAGTTCTTCTACTCCTCCACTTCCTACAGCGACGTGGATTACATATTGCTCGGCGGCGGCGTCGCGGCCATGGACGGGCTGGTGGAACTGGTGGGGCAGAAGCTCGACAAACCCACCATTGTCGCCAATCCCTTTCAGGATATGACGGTGGCCTCACGGGTCAATCGCCAGGCGCTGGCCAACGAGGCGCCGGCGCTGATGATCGCCGCCGGCCTGGCGATGCGCGAGCGGGAGTACTGAGATGGCCAAGATCAACCTACTTCCCTGGCGCCAGGAATACCGCGCACAGAAGCAGAAGGAATTTCAACAGGTGGCGGTGCTGGCGGTCATTGCCGCCTGTTTTGCGACGTTTATGTGGATGAAAACCGTCGACGCACAGATTTCAAACCAGAACGAGCGCAATCAGATACTGCAGACGGAAATAACAACGCTCAACAAGAAGGTGCGTGAAATCAAAGACCTGAGAAAGCGCCGCCAGGAACTGATCGACCGCATGCGGGTTATCCAGGAGCTGCAGGGCAACCGCCCGCTGTCGGTGCGCTACTTCGACGAGATGGTGCGCAGTGCACCCGAGGGGTTGTGGCTCACCCGCCTGAAACGCAGCGGCAACACCATGCAGGTCTCCGGGGTGGCGGAGTCCAACAACCGGGTGTCGTCCTTCATGCGCAACCTGGACCAGTCGGAGTGGTATCAGGAGCCCAACCTGACCGGCGTGACCGCGAAGCCCGAATTCGGCGAACAGGCCAGTGCTTTCCAGATGACTGTCAGTGTGAGCGGGCGCAAAAAAGAAGAAGACGAACAACAAGGCGCGGATAATTAAGAGGCCTGGCCATGGCGCTAGAGGATACGCTCAAACAATTGAATCAGCTCGATATCAACGATATCGATTTTTCCCGCGTCGGGGTCTGGCCCCTGGCGGGGCGGGTTGTCCTGCTGTTGCTGATTGCGGCGGCCCTGGTCGGTGGGGGCTATTGGTTCATGATCAAGGACCGCTATCAGCAGCTGGAGTTCGCCGTCAACAAGGAGCAGGAGCTGTTCACGCAGTTCGAGAAAAAATCCTTTGAGGCGGCCAACCTGGATGCCTACCGGGAACAGCTGGCGGAAATGGAGGAGACCTTCGGCGCCCTGCTCAACCAGCTGCCCAAGGACACCGAAGTGCCCGGCCTGCTCGAGGATATCGACGAATACGGCCGCGGCAGCGGGCTTACCATCCAGAAAGTGGCGCTGGAAGACGAGCAGGTGGGTGAGTTCTATGTGGAGCTGCCCATCCGTATCGAAGTGCAGGGGGGCTATCACGAGTTCGGCGCCTTTGTCAGTGGTATCGCCGGTATGCCCAGGATCGTGACCCTGCACGATTTCGAGATTCGGACCGGCAGAGAGAGTGCCGGGCTGCTCAGCATGACCATCAACGCCAAGACCTATCGCTACAAAGAGCAGGGGGAGGAGGGATGAAGAAGTACTTCGCTCTGATACCGGTTCTGCTGGCCGCCGCGGGCTGCAGCCTGGACGGCAGCCACAGCGACCTGCGCAAGAAAATGGCCGCAGTTGAGCACCAGCCCAAAGGGCAGATTGAGCCCATCCCGACATTTACCCCCTATAGCCCCTATGTCTACAGCGCCGCCGCGCTGCGCAGCCCCTTTAGCCGGCCGGTGCTGGAGGAGGACCAGCGCCTGGTGGGTCGCAGGCTGGACGTGGCGCCGGACCTGGACCGGCAGCGCGAACTGCTGGAGCGGTTCAGCTTCGACGCCCTGTCTATGGTGGGCACCCTGTCCCGCGCTGGCCAGGTGTGGGCGCTGGTCGACGACAGCGAGGGCGGCATTCACCGCATTACCATCGGCAACTACCTGGGTAAAAACCACGGGCGGGTGGTCGGCGCCAGTGCCAACAAAATCGACGTGTTGGAAATAGTACCGGATGGCACCGGTGGCTGGATCGAAAGGCCGCGGGCGCTGACTTTGGAAGAGAAGGACAATTGATAATGATCAACAGGCAACTCGCCAAAGTGTTGGCGTTCGGCAAGACATTGCTGCTTATTCTGGCCCTGCTGCCGCCGGCGCTGCAGGCCCAGGTCAATAAACTCAACGATATCCAGTTCTCCGAGCTGCCCGGCGGCCGGCTGCAACTGCGACTGTCCTTTACCGATACCCCGCCGGAGCCCACCGGCTACACCATCGAGCAGCCGGCCCGCATCGTGATGGATTTTGCCGGGGTGGAGAGCGCCCTGCCGGAGAAAAAATACTCTTTGGGAGTGGGCAGTGCGCGCAGTGCAGTGGTGGTGTCCGGTGAGGGGCGCACGCGCCTGATCATCAATCTGGACCAGTTGCCGGTGTATACCAGCGAGCGCAAAGGCAACCAGGTGGTATTGGAGGTGGGTGCCGATGCGGCTGCCACCGCGTCGGTGACGGCTGCCCCCGCCCCCGCGGCTACCGCGGCACACAGCGGCGGGCTCGACCTGGGCGGGCAGGAACGTTTCCGCGCGGCCAGCGATGTCGCCATTCGCAATGTGGACTTCCGCCGCGGCGACGCCGGAGAGGGCAAGGTGATCGTCAGTCTTACGGACCCCGCGGTGAATATCGATGTGGAGCGCCGCAAGGGCAAGATATACTTGACGTTCCTCGGTGCGGAACTGCCGGAGTCCCTGCGCCAGCGCCTGGATGTCACCGACTTCGCCACCCCGGTCAACTCCATTACCGTGGACTACGACGGCCGCAACACGGTGATCGCAGTAGACCCCTCCAATACCGATTATGACTACCTGGCCTACCAGGCGGATACCGAGTACGTGCTGAGCGTCAAGCCGCTCACCGTGGCGGAAATCCGCGAAAAGGCAAAGGAATTCCAGTTCACGGGTGAAAAATTGTCGCTGAATTTCCAGGACATCGAAGTGCGCTCGGTACTGCAGCTGATCGCCGATTTCACCGACCTCAACCTGGTGGCCAGTGACACTGTGTCCGGCCGTATTACCCTGCGCCTGGACGGCGTGCCCTGGGACCAGGCGCTGGACCTGATCCTCCGTGCCAAGGGCCTGGACAAGCGTCAGGAGGGCAATGTGATCATGGTGGCGCCGGCGGCGGAAATCGCCGAGCGCGAGCGGCAGGAACTGGAGACCCGCAGGCAATTGGAAGAGCTGGCGCCGCTGCGCACCGAGTATATCCAGATCCGCTACGCCGATGCCGGTGAATTGTTTGCCCTTTTCTCCGGCGGGCGGGGAGATGGTGGCGGAGGCTTTGGCGGTGGTCAGGGCAACTTCGCCGGCGGCCAGCGCGACGCAGACCAGCGCAGTATCCTGTCCTCCCGCGGCAGCGCCATCGTGGACGAGCGGACCAATACGATCATCCTCACCGATACCGAGGACAAGATCGCCCAGTTCCGGGAATTGATATCGGCGATCGATATTCCCATCCGCCAGGTGATGATCGAGGCGCGGATTGTTATTGCCAACACCGACTTCCAGAGAGAGCTCGGTGTGCGCTGGGATTATGTCGAGGACCACGATATCGACGACGATAAAATCGGCATAGGGTCCGGCAGGCAGCAAGGTAATATTGTAAGTGGCAACGGTTCGGGGCCGGATGTCACATCGCCCACCAGTGACCACCTTCCTGTGCTGGTGGATCTCGGGGTGGCCGACCGGGCCGGCAGTATCGCCTACGCGATCCTGAAGGAGAATTTTTATCTGGGCCTTGAGCTTTCCGCGCTGGAAGACATGGGCAAGGCGGAAATTGTCTCCCAACCGAAAGTGGTTACTGGTGACAAGCAGGAGGCCAATATCGAGTCCGGTGTGGAAATTCCCTATGTGGAAGCGACATCCTCCGGCGCCGCTTCGGTGACCTTCCGCGAGGCGGTGCTGAAACTGAATGTCACCCCGCAGATTACCCCGGACAACAATATTATTATGGCCCTGGATATCGACCAGAACAGCGTGGGCGAACTGGTCACCAATATCGCAACGGGCGGTACCATTCCCTCTATCAACGTCAATACCCTGCAGACCAAGGTGCTGGTCCGCAACGGTGAAACCATTGTGCTCGGGGGGATTTTCGAGAGCCAGGTGATCGAAGGGGAAACCAAAGTGCCGCTGCTGGGCGATATCCCCTTCCTGGGGCATCTGTTCAAGACCTCCCTGCGCCAGGACGACAAGCGCGAAATGCTGATCTTTATCACCCCCCGCATCATGGAAGACGAACTTTTCTTCACCAAGTGATCAACCGCTCCATCTTCCTTGTCGGCCCCATGGGGGCCGGCAAGTCCACCATCGGCAGGCTGCTGGCGACGCAGCTGGAGCTTCCTTTTGCCGATTCCGACAAGGTGCTGGAAGAGCGCACCGGCGCCGATATTCCCTGGATTTTCGACGTAGAGGGCGAGGTTGGATTCCGCCGGCGCGAGAGCGAGGTGCTGAGGGACCTCTGCCGCGGGGCGCCGCAGGTGGTGGCCACCGGCGGCGGGATCGTGCTGCTCCCGGAGAACCGCGAGCAACTGCGCCAGTACGGCCTGGTGGTTTATCTCCAGGCGAGTGTGGAGCAGCTGCTGGAGCGGACTTCGAAAAGCAGCAACCGACCCCTGCTGCGGGTGGCGGACCCGCGCGCGCGCATTATCGAACTGGTGCGGGAGCGGGACCCCCTCTATCGCGAAGTGGCGGATATCATCTGTGACACGGACGACTGCACCCCCAAGCAGGCCGCGTCGATGGTGGCCGAGCGCCTGACCCAGGACCCACCCTTTAAATAACCTCTATCCTCCTTGTGCTAAAGTGCGCCCTTCAGTTGAAGGGAGAGAAACCATGCACTGCCTGAATGTGGAACTGGGGGAGCGCAGCTATCCCATCGTGATCGGTTCGCAATTGCTGGGGGATCCGCAGTATCTACTGCCCTATATCCGCGGCAAACAAGTCTGCGTGGTGACCAATGAGACGGTGGCACCCCTCTACCTCGAACGGTTGCTCGATGGCCTGGCGGGCTTCGGGCAGGTCGATACCCTGGTGTTGCCGGACGGCGAGGCCTTTAAAACGCTGGATACCCTGGAACGCATCTTCGACTGCCTGCTGGAGAAGCGCCACAACCGCGGCACCACCCTGATCGCCCTGGGTGGTGGCGTGATCGGCGATATGACCGGCTTCGCCGCCGCCTGCTACCAGCGCGGCGTGGACTTCGTGCAGATTCCCACCACCCTGCTGGCACAGGTGGACTCATCCGTCGGAGGTAAGACCGGCGTCAATCATCCCCTGGGGAAAAATATGATCGGCGCCTTCTACCAGCCCAGGGTGGTACTCGCGGACATGGACACCCTGTCCACCCTGCCGGATCGCGAGCTGTCCGCCGGCATCGCCGAAGTAATCAAATACGGCCTGATCTGCGATGCCCCCTTCTTCAGCTGGCTGGAGGAACATATGCCGAAGCTGACGGCGCGCGATCCCCGGGCACTGGCCTACGCGGTGGACCGTTGCTGCCGGGACAAGGCGGCGGTGGTGGCGGAGGACGAGCGGGAATCCGGCAGGCGGGCCATACTGAATTTCGGCCACACCTTCGGCCACGCCATTGAGGCGGTGCAGGGCTACGGCAACTGGTTGCACGGGGAGGCGGTGGCTGCGGGTATGGTCATGGCCGCGGAGCTGTCGCGCATCCGCGGCGCCATCGACGGGGAAGTAGTGGCGCGAATCCGTGCCCTGCTGGCTGCCGCACAGCTGCCGCAGGAATCGCCCGGGGGAATGACAGTGGGGGACTACCTGGAGGCCATGGCGGTGGACAAGAAAGTGCTGGACGGCCGCCTGCGCCTGGTGCTGTTGCGCAGCTTGGGGGACGCCCATATCAGCGACGACACGCCGCGGGAACAGCTGGAAGAGGCGCTGAAAATCTGCGGCGCCGGGTGACTGATCCCTCGCGAACCGGCGAACCTGAGGACTATTTGGCAATAGTGATCACAAAAAGAAGATAAGTCGGTGTTGGCGCCCATGGGCAGAAGATAAATCTGGGAAATATTGCAATTCCAGGGGGGCGCCATTAATATTGCGCGCCCGCCGGAGAAAACCCGGCAAAAAACAACGTCGAAGAAGCCCGCTTGCGGGCTTTTTTTAACTGTGAGGAAGTCTATGGGTAGCAGCGGCCTGTATCGGTTGGATGAGTTCAAAGACAACTGTGGCTTCGGTCTGATCGCGCACTTGAAGGGCGAGGTCAGCCACAAGTTGCTACAGACGGCGATCGAGTCGCTGACCTGTATGACTCACCGCGGCGGCATCGCCGCCGACGGCAAGACCGGTGACGGCTGCGGTCTGCTGCTGCAAAAACCCGATGCGTTCCTGCGTGCGGAAGCCAAAGTGCACTGCGGCGCTGAATTGACCGATCGATACGCCGTGGGTTCGATCATGCTGCCGCTGGACGAGGCGGAAGCGCAAAAAAACCGCGATATCCTCTGCCGCGAGATAGAGGCCCAGGGGCTGCGCATCGCCGGCTGGCGCCCGGTTCCCACCGAGCCCGAGTGCCTCGGCCCCATCGCCCGGCAAACCCTGCCGCACTTTGAGCAACTGCTGGTCAACGACGCCGAAGAACCCCTGGGGGAGGCGAAATTCAACGCGCGGCTGTTCGTAGCCCGGCGCAGGGCGGAGCAGCAGCTGGGGGAGGGCGTGTACATCGCCAGTCTGTCCACAGGGGTGCTCTCCTACAAGGGCCTGATGATCCCGGCGGACCTGCCGAAATTTTTTCCCGACCTGGCGGACCCGAGAATGGAGACCGCCATCTGTGTGTTTCACCAGCGCTTTTCCACCAACACCATGCCGCTCTGGCCGCTGGCGCAGCCCTTCCGGCTGCTGGCGCACAACGGCGAGATCAACACCATCACCGGCAACCGCAACTGGTCGGTGGCGCGCACGCCCAAGTTCGCCAGCCCGCTGATCCCGGAACTGGCCGAACTGGCGCCGCTCATCAATCGCGAGGGCTCCGATTCCTCCAGCCTGGACAACATGCTGGAGATGCTGACCGCCGGCGGTATGGAACTGCACCGCGCCGTGCGCATGCTGGTGCCGCCCGCCTGGCAGAACGTGGAGGACATGGACGCGGACCTGCGCGGCTTCTACGAATACATTTCCATGCACATGGAGCCCTGGGATGGGCCCGCCGGCCTGGTGATGACCGACGGCCGCTACGCGGTGTGCACCCTGGACCGCAACGGCCTGCGCCCGTCCCGCTGGGTAATCACCAAAGATGACCTCATCACCGTGGCCTCGGAAGTGGGCGTGTACGGCTACAAACCCGAAGATGTGGTGGCCAAAGGCCGCCTGGGCCCGGGGCAGATGCTGTCGGTGGACACCCGCGAGGGTGTGCTGATGCACACCCGCGACATCGACGACATGCTCAAGCGCTCCCAGCCCTACAAGCGCTGGCTGAAGGAAAAGGCGCGGCGCATCCGCTCCACCCTGGTCACCGCGCCGGTGGACAACAATTTTTCCTTCGAGCAGTTCAAGGTCTACCAGAAGCTGTTCAGCTCCTCCCTGGAGGAGCGCAATACCGTGGTGCGGCCGATGGCCGAGGCCGGCCAGGAAGCGGTGGGCTCCATGGGCGACGACACCCCCATGGCGGTGCTTTCCCGGAACAACCGCTGCCTGTACGACTACTTCCGCCAGCAGTTCGCGCAGGTGACCAACCCGCCCATCGACCCCCTGCGGGAGACGGTGGTGATGTCCCTGGAGACCTGCCTGGGGCGTGAGAAAACGGTATTCGAGGAGACCCCCGAGCACGCGGACCGCGTGATCCTGGCCTCGCCGGTGCTCTCCCATATGAAGTACACCGCGCTGCTGGAGCTGGACAGGCCCGGCTTCGAGTCGAAGATCTTCGATCTCAACTACGACCCGGCGCAGCTGGATCTCGAGGCGGCGATCAAGAAACTCTGCGCCGATGTGGAGGCCGCGGTGCGCGGCGGATCGGTCATCATAGTGCTGTCCGATCGCGAAATCGCCGCCGACAAACTGCCTATCGACGCCCTGCTGGCCACCGGCGCGGTGCATCACCACCTGGTGCACGCCGGCCTGCGCTGCGACTCCAACATTGTCGTGGACACCGCCAGCGCCCGCGACGCCCACCAGCTGGCGTGCCTGATCGGCGTGGGCGCCACCGCGGTGCACCCGTATTTCTCCTACAGCATCATCAACCACCTGATCGACACCGGTGAGCTGCTGCTGGATGCTGCGGAAGCACAGAAAAACTACCGCAAGGGCATTATCAAGGGGCTGCTCAAGATCCTCTCCAAGATGGGTATCTCCACCGTGGCCTCCTACCGCGGCGCGCTGCTGTTCGAGCTGGTGGGCCTGGATCGCAATGTCGTCGATCTCTGTTTCCCCGGCGCGCCCAGCCGCATCCAGGGCGCCGGCTTTGCCGAACTGCAGAGCGATATGGCCGAGCGCGCATCCCTGGCCTGGAAGCCGCGCAAGCCGGTGTCACCCGGCGGCCTGCACAAGTTCGTCTGGGGCCAGGAATACCACACCTTCAACCCGGATGTGGTAAACACCCTGCGCCGCGCCGCGCGCACCGGCGACTACGCGGTATGGCGCGACTACGCCGCGCTGGTAAACCGGCGCCCGGTGGCCACGCTGCGCGACCTGCTGGATTTCAAAGACGGTATCCAGCCGATTCCGCTGGAGGAAGTGGAGCCGGCGGAAAATATTCTGCGCCGCTTTGACTCCGCCGCCATGTCCCTGGGAGCGCTGTCCCCGGAGGCCCACGAATCCCTGGCCCAGGCCATGAACCGCCTGGGCGGCCGCTCCAACAGCGGAGAGGGCGGCGAGGACCCGGCGCGCTTCGGCACCGACAAGGTGTCCAAGATCAAGCAGGTGGCCTCCGGTCGCTTCGGCGTGACCCCCCACTACCTGGTCAACGCCGAGGCACTGCAGATCAAGGTCGCTCAGGGCGCCAAACCCGGCGAGGGCGGCCAGTTGCCCGGCGGCAAGGTGAACGAGCTGATTGCGCGGCTGCGCTACTCGGTGCCCGGTGTCACCCTGATCTCGCCGCCGCCGCACCACGATATCTATTCCATCGAGGATCTGGCACAGCTGATCTTCGACCTGAAACAGGTCAACCCCGATGCCCTGGTATCGGTGAAGCTGGTGTCCCGCCCGGGGGTGGGCACCATCGCCGCCGGCGTGGCCAAGGCCTACGCCGACCTGATCACCATCTCCGGTTACGACGGCGGTACCGCCGCCAGCCCCATTACTTCCATCCGCTACGCCGGCTCCCCCTGGGAGCTGGGCCTGGCGGAGACCCACCAGACCCTGCGCGCCAACGACCTGCGCGACAAGGTGCGGGTGCAGACCGACGGCGGTCTCAAATCCGGCCTGGACGTGGTTAAGGCGGCGATTCTCGGCGCCGAGAGCTTCGGTTTCGGCACCGCGCCCATGGTGGCCTTGGGCTGTAAATACCTGCGCATCTGCCACCTGAACAACTGCGCCACCGGCGTCGCCACCCAGAACAAGGATCTGCGCGACCAGCACTATATCGGCACCGCGGAGATGGCGATGAACTTCTTCCGCTTCGTGGCGGAGGAGACCCGCGAGTGGATGGCGGGCCTGGGCGTGCGCACCATCGAGGAACTGGTGGGCCGCGTCGACCTGCTGCGCGCTCTGGAGGGGGAGACGGAGAAGCAGAAGAAGCTGGACCTGTCGCCGCTGCTGCACACCGATGCATTGCTCGACAGCAAGCCCCAGACCTGCCTGAGGCCCAAGAATGAACCCTGGGACAAGGGCGAACTGGCCGAGCGCATGGTGGCCGATTTGCTGCCGGCGATCGAGAACCTGTCCGGCGGCGAATACTCCTACCGGGTCACCAACTGCGACAGATCTATCGGCGCGCGCCTGTCCGGCGAGATCGCCAAGCGCCACGGCAATCAGGGCATGGCGGGCGCACCGATAAAACTGCGTCTCACCGGCGTCGCCGGTCAGTCATTCGGGGTGTGGAACGCCGGCGGCCTGGAAATGTACCTGGAGGGTGATGCCAACGACTATGTGGGCAAGGGCATGGCCGGCGGCAAGCTGGTGATCCGCCCGCCGCAAAACAGCGCCTTCGCCTCTCAGGACACCAGTATCGTGGGCAACACCTGCCTCTACGGCGCAACCGGAGGCAAACTGTTCGCCGCCGGCCGCGCCGGCGAGCGTTTCGGCGTGCGCAACTCCGGCGCCTTCGCGGTGGTGGAGGGCGCCGGCGACCACTGCTGCGAATATATGACCGGCGGCATGATCGCCGTGCTGGGCAGCACCGGGGGCAACTTCGGCGCCGGCATGACCGGCGGCTTTGCCTATGTGCTGGACCTGAAGCGCAACTTCTTCGACAAGTGCAACCACGAGTTGATCGAACTGCGCCGCATCAGCAGTGAAACCCTGGAGCCCTACCAGAGCCACCTGCGTCAGGTGATCGAGGAATTCGCCGCGGAAACCGGCAGCGAATGGGGCGCGGAGTTGCTGGACAACTTCGACGACTACCTGAGCAAATTCTGGCTGGTAAAGCCGAAGGCGGCCAGCCTCGCCGGCCTGCTCGCGGACGTGCGCAAGCGCGGCGAATAGCGGTAGCGAAAGGTTTCGAGCGGTAGCGATGAAGATTAAGAGCGGGGTGAATGAGTTATGAAAGAAAGACTGAGCAACGATTTCCAGTTTATCGAAGTGGGCCGTGTCGACCCGCCGAAAAAAGACATCATCACCCGCACCAACGAGTTCGTAGAGGTCTACCAGCCTTTCGGTGAGCGCCAGGTGGCCAGCCAGGCACACCGCTGCCTGGACTGCGGCAACCCCTACTGTGAGACCGGCTGCCCGGTGCACAACTATATCCCCAACTGGCTGAAGCTGGTGACCGACGGCAATGTCATGGAGGCGGCCGAGCTGTGCCACCAGACCAACACCCTGCCGGAAGTCTGCGGCCGCGTCTGCCCCCAGGACCGCCTGTGCGAGGGCGCCTGCACCCTGAACGACGGCTTCGGCGCGGTGACCATCGGCAGCGCGGAGAAATACATCACCGACACCGCTTTCGCCCTCGGCTGGCGCCCGGACCTGAGCCACGTGCAGAAGACCGACAAGCGCGTGGCGGTGATCGGTGCCGGCCCCGCCGGCCTCGGCTGCGCCGACGTGCTGGTGCGCAACGGCGTGCAGCCGGTGGTATTCGATAAATACCCGGAAATCGGCGGCCTGATCACCTTCGGCATTCCCGAGTTCAAACTGGAAAAATCGGTGATGCAGCTGCGCCGGCAGATATTTACCGATATGGGAATCGAGTTCTGCCTCAACACCGAAGTGGGTGTGGACATCAGTTTCGAAGAGCTGCTCAACGACTACGACGCGGTGTTTATGGGCATGGGCACCTACAACTATATGAAGGGCGGTTTCCCGGGCGAGGACCTGCCCGGGGTACACGACGCGCTGCCGTTCCTGGTGGCCAACGTCAATCGCAATATGGGCTGGGAACGGAATCCCGACGAGTTTATTTCCGTCGAGGGCAAGCGCGTAGTGGTGCTGGGCGGCGGTGACACCGCCATGGACTGCAACCGCAGTTCTATCCGCCTGGGCGCGAAGAGCGTCACCTGTGCCTACCGCCGCGACGAGGAAAACATGCCCGGTTCCCGCCGCGAGGTGGCCAACGCGAAAGAAGAGGGGGTGAAATTCCTTTTCAACCGCCAGCCGGTGGAGATTGTCGGCGATGGCGCGGCGAGCGGCGTCAAGGTGGTCACCACCCAACTGGGCGACCCGGACGAAAACGGCCGCCGCCGCCCACAGGTGGTGCCCGGCTCCGAGGAGATCATCCCCGCGGACATCGTTCTGGTGGCCTTCGGCTTCCGCCCCAATCCCCCTGAGTGGCTGGCGGGGCACGATGTCGAGACCGCCGACTGGGGCGGCGTGGTGGCGCCGGAGAAACAGCAGTTCAAATTCCAGACCAGCAACGAAAAGGTCTTTGCCGGCGGCGATATGGTGCGCGGCTCCGATCTGGTGGTTACCGCCATTTGGGAGGGCCGCCAGGCCGCTGAGGGCATCCTCGATTATCTGGACGTGTAACACGGTTTCCTGCGGGTGCGCTGCGACACCTGCCACGCCGAGCACCTGGTCGCTTTCAGTTGCAAACGCCGTGGCTTTTGCCCGAGCTGCGGGGCGCGGCGCATGGCCGAGAGCGCTGCCTCGTTGGTCGACGAGGCGCTACGCGAACAGCCCATGCGCCAGGTGCTCAGCTTCCCGTACCCGTTGCGCTTTCTGTTCGCCAGCCGGCCGGCCGTTATGGGCCAGGTGCAGGGTATCGTCTGCCGCGTCATTGCCACGCATCTGATCAAGAAAGCGGCCGCGCAGGGTACCAGCATCTTGCGGATGGCCCCCATGGCCTTTTCCGCCTTGCCCTCCTGGATAAAGCCGATGGCCCCGTTGACGCCAGAATTACCGCGGTGTCCACCCAGTGGCCGAGGGCGGCGGTGATCGCGGCGGCGGCGAGCAGGACGTAGATCAGGATATTGTGGAAGTGGAGTGCGAAGCGCAGCAGAGGGTGGCGCCCGGGCGCCGCGGGCAGGCGGTTGGGGCCGTATTCCTGCAGTCGCGCTCTGGCTTCCGCGTCGCTCAGGCCGGAGCTGCCAGACTCGAGTTCAGCCGCCGCCTGCTCCGCGGACAACTGGTGCCCGTGTGGGTGCGACATGATGGGACGCCCCTGCCCGCGCCGACAATCAGTCCACCTTCACCGGTGAGACAAAACCGCTCGGCTTCAACGCGATCAGCGAACAGTGGATTTTTTGCAGCACGTTTTCCGCGGTGTTTCCCATCACGAAGCCGGAGATGCCGGTGCGCGCCACTGTGCCCATCACCAGGATATCGAAACCCCGATCCTCGATCAGGGACGGGATCATCTCGTCCGGACGGCCGATGACGCGCAGGGTTTCCAGTTTGCCGCCGATGCCGGAATCCTCGATCAGTTGATCCAGGCGCGCGTTGTGGCCAGACTGCGCCTGCCAGGTGGCCTCGTCCAGTTCCTTATCGGAAATACTCACGGAAAAATTCTGGCGCAGGTAGGCGTCGATCTCGAAATCCCAGCAGGAGATGACGTGCAGCTCGCCGCTGCAGCTGTCCGCCAGGGAGCGCGCCAGAGGCAGCAGGCGCAACGCCAGTTCGCGCCCCGCTGGCTCCTCGCTCTCCGGGTCCACGGCCACTGCGACCTGGATATCGGTGCGGGGGCGCTCGATGGGCCGGCACAGCCACACCGGGCAGGGGCACTTGCGCAGCAGGTTCATGTCCACGGCCTTGAACCCCCGGCTGCCGCTCTCAGCGTCCTTGACCACAAGGTCGTAGCCGCCGCGCAGCACATTGCGCACTACTCGCTCCGCCTGGGTGTTGCCGGGCTCCACCGCTACCGAAACCTCGGGAACCCCTTGCTCCGAACTCAACCCGGCCCGCGCGGCGTCCAGGGACTGGCGGAAGCGATCCTTGAGGGCGTTGATATACAGCTGCCGGTAGCCGCCCAGGCTCTCCGGCAGCTCCGGGCACAGGATCAGGGCGCTGAGCGCGGCGTTGTTGTTGCGGGCGAGGCTGAGTGCCTGCATCAGGGCAGCCGACTCCCCGCCCAGGCCATGACTCACGAAAAGAATGTTATGAAAATTCTGCATAACCAATACCTTGTCCTTGGGCTTGCCAGCATTAATGGTGGAAATGTGCGGCTTCCCCGCCACCCGCGACAATTGAATGGATTCGGAAATATTTCGTCACCAAACCTTACCAACTTAGCCGAAACCGGACCAAGGGAAGTGCGAATGGGCGAATCCGGGCAGTTGCGCACCCAGCGCATGGGCATAGACACCCACGAGGAGCGGTGGTGTATATGCGCAGTGATTGCGACATCTGCCGCGCCGAGGGCTTCCGGGCCAACGCGCGGCTGCAGATCGCGCCGGTGAGCGCAACCTGATTGCCCCCCTGAACACCATCGGCCTCTCGGACAGCGCTTGGGAATACCTGTACCTGGGCCGCGGCGGCCTCCAGCCCCAAGGCACCGGCGCCGATCATGCAGAATTATTCTGCGGCGCCGGTTGGGGCCTGGCGCGATATTTTTTCTAACACTCGGCTTTCCGAGGATTCTAGTGCTTTTAAGCTAAAGAAAGAGAAAAAAGCGCCTATTGCTTCCCTGCTGGCACTGGCCGGGATGATCTATTGCATAGCCGGGTTAATAGTTGGGGGTAGCCTTTTTTCTGCACAGGAGCTGTGCGTGCTCTACCTGCTGTCCGTCATCGCTCTGGCGGCTCTGTTGGCGCCGGCATTGACCCGCGTGCTGGGCCTGCGCGCCGGCTGGCTGTTGACGCTGGCACCGCTGACGGCTTTTGTGTGGTTCGTGGCGCGCATCCAGGCGGTGGCCGCCGGCGGTGCGATCTTCGAGAGCCTGGAGTGGGTGCCGGCTCTGGGCATCCGCCTCGGCCTGCGCCTGGACGGCCTGGCGCTGCTGTTCGCGCTGCTGATCAGCGGCATAGGCGCGCTGATCGTCTTCTATGCCGGCACCTACCTGCGCGGGCATCCGCAACTGGGGCGCTTCTACACCTACCTGCTGCTGTTCATGCTGGCGATGCTCGGCCTGGTGCTGGCCGATGATATGGTGGCCATGTTCGTGTTCTGGGAACTGACCACCATCGCTTCCTTCCTGCTGATCAGCTTTCTCTACGATAAGGCGGTGTCGCGCCGCTCCGCCCAGCAGTCGCTGCTGATCACCGCCGGTGGCGGCCTGGCGCTGCTTGCGGGTCTGATCCTGCTGGGCGGCGTCAGCGGCAGATGGCAGTTCTCCAACCTGGACGCGGCGCAGGTGGAGGGCAGTACTCTGCTGCCGGCGATAGTGGCCCTGGTGCTGCTGGGCTGTTTCACCAAGTCCGCGCAGGTGCCTTTCCACCTGTGGCTGCCCAACGCCATGGACGCGCCCACTCCGGTGTCCGCCTATCTGCACTCGGCGACCATGGTCAAGGCCGGCATCTACCTGCTGGCGCGGCTCAACCCGGTGCTCGGCGGCGCCGCCGGCTGGGGGCCGCTGCTGATCGGAATCGGCGCCGCCACCGCGCTCACCGGCGCCCTGGTGGCCATGCGCCAGACCGACCTCAAGCGGCTGCTGGCCTACACCACGGTCACGGTGCTCGGCCAACTGACCATGCTGATCGGCACCAACACCAGCTACGGACTACAGGCGTTCGTGCTGTATGTTGTGGCCCACTCCCTGTACAAGGGTGCGCTGTTCATGGCGGTGGGTTCCATCGATCACGTCACCGGTACCCGCGAGGTGACGCGCCTGGGCGGCCTGATCCACACTATGCCGTTGACCGGCGCGGCGGTGGCCCTGGCGGCCTTCTCCAATGCCGGCCTGCCGCCCTTCTTCGGGTTTATCGCCAAGGAGTTCCAGTACACCGGGCTCATGGAGATGGGTGGGATTGGCTGGGCGGTGACCCTGGTAATGATCCTAACCAACGCGCTGTTGTTCGCAACCGCGGGGCTGGTGTTCGTGCGCACCTTCCTCGGTCCGCGCGGGGATTATCCGCGCGCACCCCACGAGGTGCGGCTGCCCATGTGGCTGGGGCCGATGCTGCTCGCCATCGGCGGCCTGGTCCTGGGTGCCTGGAACGCCTGGTCGGAGACCTGGCTGGTGAACACCGCGGTCCAGGCGGTGGCGCGGGGGCCGGTGGACGTGGAGCTGTACCTGTGGGGCGGCATCACCCCGGCGGTGGTGGCGAGCCTGGTCACCATGTCCCTGGGGGTGCTGATCTACCATTTCCGCGATGCGCTGCGCGAGCTGCTGGACCGGGCCAGCGCGGTGTGGGACATCAGCAGTGACCTGCTGTGGGACCGGCTGCTGAAGCGCGTCTTCCTGATCGCGGAACTGCTCGCCTCCCGTTTCCAGCACGGCTCGCTGCGCCAGCACCTGCTGATACTGGCGCTGGCGGCGGTGGGGCTGTCACTGTTCGGCCTGGCGCCGCTGGGGCGGCTGTTGGCAGGGGCCAGCTTCAGCCCGATACCACCCCTGGCCCTGGCCGGTTGCCTGCTGGCGCTGGCCGGCGGCGCGGCGGTGGCGGTGATGCCGGGGCGCCTGGTGCTGGTGGCAGCCCTCGGCAGCAGCGGCCTGGGCCTGGCGCTGGTATTCGCCGCGGTCAATGCGCCGGATGTGGCCATGACCCAGCTGATGGTGGAAACCCTGGGCCTGGTGTTCCTGGCGCTGGTGCTGCGCGACATGCCCCGCTCGCGTCACGGCGGCGCGCGCGCGCCCTGGCGGCGGCGCCTGCACATCGGGGTGGCGGTGCTGTTCGGCCTGTGCGTGAGCGGCGCGCTGCTGCTGGCGGTGAGCCTGCCGCTGCCGGGGGACATGGCCCGCTGGTACCTGGAGAACAGTGTGCCGGGCGGGCACGGCGAAAATGTAGTCAATGTGATCCTGGTGGACTTCCGCGCCTTCGATACCCTCGGCGAGATACTGGTGCTGGCTCTGTCTGCTCTGGCCGCGGCGACCCTGCTGGGCGGCGGCCCCCTCTACCGAGGTGGTAAGCGCGGTGGCGAGCGCGGTGAGGACGCCTTCTCCTCACCGCTGCTGCACCAGGGGCTGCGCCCGCTGGCGTGGCTGCTGCTGGCCGTATCCGCGCTGTTGCTGTGGCGGGGCCACAACCTGCCCGGCGGCGGATTTGTCGGCGGCCTGGTGGCCGCCTGCGGTCTGATCCTGTTGCTGCTCACCTTCGGCCGCGGGCAGCTGCGCCGGTTGCTGCCCCTGCGCCCGGCGCAACTGATCGGCCTGGGCCTGGGTTGCGCGGCCCTCGCCGGGGTGCTCGGCCTGTTGGCGGGGCAGGAGTTCCTGCGCGGCCTCTGGTGGGTGGCGCCCGGCGACCTGTCGCTGGGCTCGCCGCTGTTGTTCGACCTGGGGGTGTTCCTCACCGTGTTCGGCTCGGCGCTGCACATGCTGGAGCGGCTGGCGGGGGAGGGCGGCTGATGGAGTGGCTGGCGGCGCTCACCGTCGGCGGCCTGGCCGGGCTCGGCCTGTGGATGCTGCTGGCGCGCAACCTGAAGCGGGTGGTGCTGGGGATCGGGCTCCTGGGCAACGCCATGAACCTGGGGGTGCTAACCGCCGGGCGCTTCTTCGGTGAGCGCGCCGCCTTCGCCGACGGCGGCGCCGGGGATGCGGCCAATCCGCTGCCCCAGGCCCTGGTACTCACCGCCATCGTCATCAGTTTCGGGCTGTTCGTGTTCGCCCTGGCGCTGCTCAAGCGCACCCGCGAGTTGCACGGGGGCAGATCCACGGATTCCGTCAGTTCGGTCACCGAAAAGCCGGCCCCGGACCTGCATCACAGCGATCGCGGGGAGCGGGAGCGGTGAGCGCTGTATCTGGGAGCCTACTGTTGGTGGCCCCGGTTCTGGTGCCCCTCTCCAGCCTGCTGCTGTGTGCGCTGCTGCGTGGCCACCTGGTACTGGTCAAGTACCTGAGTTTCGGCGGCGCCCTGCTGCTGCTGCTGCTGGGCCTGCGCCTGGTGTGGCTGGCGGCCGGCGGCACCGTGCTCGCCGGGCAGGTGGGCGGTTGGCCGGCGCCCTTCGGCATCAGCCTGGTGATCGACCGCCTGTCGGCGGCGATGATCGCCATCAGCGCGCTGATCGGCCTGGTGACCCTGGCCTATGGCGTGGTGGGGGAGGGCGCGGGGCCACGGGTGGAGCGGGATTTCCACCTGTTCGTGCAGGGCCTGCTCACCGGTATCTGCGGCGCCTTTGTCACCGCCGACATTTTCAACCTGTATGTGTGGGTGGAGGTGCTGCTGGTGGCCGCTTTCGCGCTGATGTCCCTGGGCGGCGGCGCGCGCCGGCTGGCGGGCAGCATGATCTACGTGGCCCTCAACCTGTTCGCGACCATGATTTTCCTTCTCGCCGCCGGCCTGGTGTACGGCGCCAGCGGCACCCTCAACATGGGCGAACTGGCGGTGCAGGTGCGCGCGGGCAGCGCGCCGCCGGGGGTGACTCCGGCGCTGGCGCTGATGCTGCTGGCCTTCTCCATCAAGGCGGCGCTCTTCCCTCTGTTCGGCTGGCTGCCGGCCACCTACCACGTGGCCATGACCGCGGTGTCGGCGATGTTTGCGGGGTTGCTGACCAAGGTGGGGGTCTACACCCTGATCCGCCTGGTGACCCTGCTGTGGCCGGACTACGGTCCACTGCAGCAGCTGCTGCTGTGGGTGTCCTGCGCCACCATGCTGGTGGGGGTGCTGGGGGCCGCGGCGCAGACCGAGGTGCGGCGCATCCTCTCCTTCCATATCGTCAGCCAGGTGGGATACATGGTGCTCGGCCTGGCCCTGGCCACCCCCCTGGCCCTGGCCGGCTCGGTGTTCTACGTGATCCACCACATAGTGGTGAAGGCCAACCTGTTCTTTATCGGCGGCATGGCCGCGCGCTACTGCGGCTCCGAGCGGCTGGCCGCCATGGGCAGCCTCTACGCGCGGCAGCCGTGGCTGGCGCTGCTGTTCGCGATTCCCGCGCTGTCCCTGGTTGGTGTACCGCCACTGTCCGGGTTCTGGGCCAAGTTCCTGCTGGTGCAGGCCAGCCTGGACGCCGCCGCCTGGTGGCCCGCCGGCATCGCCCTGCTCACCGGGCTCTTCACCCTCTTGTCCATGAACAAGATCTGGAACGAGGCCTTCCTCAAGGTCCACCCGCACGGCGGGGCCGGCCTGCGGCGGCCACTCGGCCTGCGCGCTGCCTGGGTGGGTACCGCGGGCCTGGCGCTGCTCACGGTGTCGATAGGACTGGGCGCCGGCCCGGTAGTGAATTACGCCCTGGACGCCGCGGCACAGCTAGCGGAACCAGAGGCTTACCTGCGGCCATTTGCCGGGGGAGCGGAGACGGAGGGTAGTGAATGAGGTTGTTTGCGTTGCACCTGCTGGCCTGCTTTGTGCTGGCGCGGGTGCTGGAGCTGGGCACCGGCGGCGTTGCCCTGGCCTTTGTGGCGCTCTATGTGCTCTGCCGCCTCTTGGGGTTCGGGGTGTCGCGCCTGCGCCGCTACGCGCGCGCCCTGGAGCGGGGGGCGGTCTTCTGCCCCTGGTTTGCGTTCCAGGTGTTCCGCGCCAGCCTGCATGTGGCCAGATTGGTGCTTGCGCAACCGGTGCGGGTGGCGCCGGCAGTGATCGCGCACCCGGTGCGCGGGCGGGGCAGGGGCAGCGTGACCCTGCTCGGTCTGCTGCTTACGTTGACGCCGGGCACCCTGGCCCTGGAGTACGACGAAGCCGCGGGCCTGCTGTATATCCACGCCTTGGACGCGCGGTGTGGGGAGCGTGTGCAGCACCTGGTGACGGAACTGGAACGCCGCCTGCTGGCCTGGATAGAGGCGGACGGCGAGGAGGAGGAGAATCCATGACCCCGCAACTGGCTGGCGCCGCCTGGGTGCTGCCCCTGGCCGCGTCGTTGCTGGCCGTGAGCGGCCTGCTGATCTTCTACCGCCTGTTGCGCGGGCCGCGGCGCCCGGACCGGGCGGTGGCCATAGACGCGCTGACGCTGCTGTCGGTGGCGGCCATGGCCCTCGGTTGTCTGTACACCGGCCAGGGGGTGCTCCTGGATGTGGCGGTGCTGCTGGCGCTGGTGTCTTTCCTCGGCACCGCGGCCTTCGCGCTGCTGTTTGGCGCCTCTCCCGGCGCAGGAAAGCCGCGGGGGGAGACGAAGGAAGAGACGCGGCCGGAGAATCGCTCGTGAACGCGCTGCTGGCCTGGCTGGCTTCGCTGCTGGTGCTGGGCGGGGCGCTGATTTCGCTGGTGGGCGCCGTGGGTGTGCTGCGCCTGCCGGACAGCTACAGCCGCATGCACGCGGCGAGCAAGGCGGGGGTGCTGGGGGCGGTGCTGCTGTTGGCGGCGGTGGCGGTGGCCACCGGCGGGCGGCTGGCGGGGGAGGCGCTGCTGGCGCTGTTGGTGCTGATGGCCAGCGCGCCCATGGCGGCGCATGCCATTTCCCGCGCGGCCTATCGCGCGGGCATAAAGCCGGAGTTGGGGCCGCTGGGGGACGCGCTGGAGCGCGATCGGCGGGACGGGGGTAGTTGACCGGTCTGGACGCTGGGGTGCGCCGCACAGGAGGCGGTGGCGGCCCCGCTGCCATCGGCCGTTCGCTCAACAGCCTTATCGGCACAAATCGGCAGGACAGCCGATTTGGGCGCCGCAGGCGTCCGAAGGGCGAGGGCCATGGATGGCCGGAGTCAATCATTTCACGAACGGCCGCCGCCGCCCGCAGGTGTGGTCCCTGGCTCCGAGGAGATCATTCCCGCGGATATATAGTCCTGGTGGCTTTCGGCTTCCGCCCCAGCCCCCCCGAATGGCTGGCGGATCACGGTGTCGAGACGGCCGACTGGGGTGGCGTGGTGGCGCCGGAAAAGCAGGAGCACAAGTTCCAGACCGGCAACGAGAAGGTCTTCGCCGGCGCCGATATGGTGCGCGGCTCGGACCTGGTCGTCACCGCGATCTGGGAGGGGCGCCAGGCGGCCGAGGGGGTCCTCGACTACCTTGATGTATAACCTGGGACCGCCGAGCCTATCCCCTTGGAGTGCTGGCATCAGAAGTGAGGCTTCAAGATCCCGCAGTAGAGCGATAGGCTGTACAAAAATGAAGCATTGGTCGAAGTAATCACTCGGTCAGTTCAGCTTCATTCCCAAAGGACATCAGGTCCAATAAAAATTCATGTAGTCGAATATCGGAAAACGAGATGCACCGGTCAGGATATGGCGCGCTGCGGTTCGGCCATGACCACCGCCTGGCGCAAAGTATCGACGAATCGTGCCAGGGCCGGCGTCCAGGTGTCCGGTTCGGGTGCGGCAAAGTAGGTATCGACCTCCGCGATGGGCTTCGGCAGTTCCAGGTAGTGGATACCGAAGCGATGCTGGTGCGCCTCGACAGTCACTCGGGGGAGCACGGTATAGCCCATCCCGGCAGAGACACAGCCGAGCATGGCGTCCAGTGTGCCGAACTCGAAAATCCGGGCCGCATTGACTCCATAGGATGCCAGCAGCAACTCGAATGGCGTCGGAACTCCACTACTACCTCAATTCCGAAGCCGGTCGTCGCGTCATCGCCGAACAATACGTCGGACTGCCGTATGAGAAATTGCGGTAAGACACCCAACCCCTCTCCCAAGGGGAGAGGGGTCACGGATTAGCGGACAGATGCCGGTCGCTACATGGACTGGCGCAGGTCCCCTTCGACGGTGAAAGTCACATCGGTCACCCGGTTTTCCCAATCGTAGTTTTGCTCGCGAACCACCGACAGCGTCTCGCCGCCAAGGCTGCGATTGGCGCGGTCGGGTTGTTGCAGTTTGTTCAGCTCCTGGTCCGTGAGCGGCACCGCCGGCCCGGCGACGATGTCGTATTGGCCGGCGTCCACCGTGGTGAACTTGCCGGTCATCGGGGCTCCGTATTTCCGCTTGCTGACGTTGCCCAGTGTCCAGCGGATCGAATTCGCGCCGAACTCGTTGGTCATCCAGGCCCAATCCCATTGGCTGTAGCCGCTGATGTGCTGATGCAGGTACTGGTCCAGTACGTCCTCAGCCGCGTTCAGGTTGTTGCGACCGCCGAAGGTATACACCTCCCAGGGCCGGTGGGTGGGATGGTCGGTCCGGGCGTTGCCGCTCCAGCGCAGGAAGTTCTCGTAGTTGACGTTGTAGTCCATGAACATCCGCGAGTGGTAGGGAATGTCCGCCGTTTGCTTGAAGAAGGTGATGGTGATTTCGCGCTTGGTGCGCGGCGGCATTTGGGCGCGGTACTGCGCGCTTTGCGAAACGGTGTTGCTTTCGCCGCGCGTTTCGCTCCAGCCTTGAGTGGTGCTGAACTCGGCTTTGACTTCTGTGCTGGTGCCCATCACCTTCAGGTCGAACTCATAGGTGTTGGTGATGCCGATGGTCTCGGTGAAGGAGAAATTGTCCTCTTTCGACCAACTCTCAGTTTCATTGTAGGACAGCGTGGCCACCTTGGTATCGGTGGTGTTGCCTTCATTCTTGATGACGTAGGTGACGGTCTTGATCGGCACGCGGTTGTACACCTGTGGCTCCCCCAGTTCCAGGTCGCCGGGGTTGGTGAGAAAGCGCAGGTTGGACAATCGCATTTTCAGCCGGTCGTGGGCGCGGTAGCCGTCCGAGTATGGGTCGTTGCTGTGGTAGCGGGCCTGCAGGGTATATTGGCTGGCATGGTCCCGGTGGATGCTGAAATCTTCGCCGACTTTGTTCGAGCCGGTACCGCTGCACCACGCGTAGCCGAGGAAGTGGGCCAGATAGATGAGCGGTTCATGGAATTCCGGGTCGGAGACGATGGCGTATTTCAGGCTGGCGGCGTCCTGCCGGGCGTATTCCTTGTCGGGGTAATCCGGTATGTCGTCCGGAACCTGGGCCTGAAGTGTGAGCGGGAAGGCGAGTGCGCTGGTCAGCGCGGCGGCCAGAGCGGCCGGTGCGCGAGTGTGTAACATGTTGGGTTCCTTGGTTTTTCTATTGGCAGTGATTCGCAGCCTTGCCATCAAGTCGCTTTGGTGACAAAACCCCGCCGACGGGAATACATCGCGCCGTCAACGTACCGCGGCAGCCCTGCTCCCTGCGAGGCTGTCGATGACCGGCGCCATCATGACGTAAAGCCATTTCGGCATGCAAAAGATGAGTCGTTTTTTGTGCGAAATTCGTCGTTTTTCAGGGACTGTTTCGATCAGTGCAGAGCTTTCTTCGACAGGCAACAATGCCGACTTATGGTGACTTCGAAATCGCCCTGATCACCGTCGACATTCCCGAGTTCAAACTGGAAAAGTCGGTGATGCAGCTGCGCCGGCAGATATTTACCGATATGGGAATCGAGTTCTGCCTCAACACCGAAGTGGGTGTGGACATCAGTACATCCCTGTAGGCTTGTCGGCGAGCTCCCTCTCGCCGACAAAACGGCAGGAGCCGTTTTGGACGCCGAAGGCGCCCGGAGGGCGAGGGCCATGGATGGCCCGAGTCACAGCCTCGCGAAAAGCCACTGCATCAGGATCCGATCAGATTCTTTGTCCCCTGTCTTAGCCCCTCTGTCCCCTGTACAATAGCCGCCTTTTTAACCAGCCCATTGTACCCATGCCCGAAACAAAGCCCTCCGAACTGAAAAACGACCGCTTCCTCCGCGCCCTGCAGCGCCAGCCGGTGGACCGCACCCCCGTGTGGATGATGCGCCAGGCGGGCCGTTATCTGCCGGAGTACCGCGCCAGCCGCGCCAGGGCGGGCAGTTTCCTGGACCTGTGTCGCAACACACAACTGGCCTGCGAGGTCACTCTGCAGCCCCTGGAGCGCTACCCGCTGGACGCGGCCATTCTGTTTTCGGATATTCTCACCATTCCCGATGCCATGGGCCTGGGCCTCTATTTCGAGGAGGGGGAGGGGCCGAAATTCCGCAAGCCGCTGCGCTCCGCCGCGGATATCGAGGTACTGAAGGTGGTGGATAGCGAGCGGCAGCTGGATTACGTGATGAACGCGGTTTCCACCATCCGCCGCGAGCTGAACGGCCGGGTGCCGCTGATCGGCTTTTCCGGCAGCCCCTGGACCCTCGCCACCTACATGGTGGAGGGTGGGTCCAGCCGGGATTTCGCCCGCAGCAAGGAGATGCTCTACAACCGCCCCGGGCTGATGCACCAACTGTTGGCGGTGCTGGCGGACTCGGTGACCGATTACCTGAATGCGCAGATCCGCGCCGGCGCCCAGGCGGTGCAGATCTTCGATACCTGGGGGGGCGCCCTCAGTCACTCCGCCTACCGCGAGTTCTCCCTGCAATATATGGCGCGTATCCTGCAGGGCCTGATCAAGGAGGCGGACGGCCGCCCGGTGCCGGCGATCCTGTTTACCAAGGGCGGTGGCCAGTGGCTGGAGGCGATGGCGGAGACCGGCGCCAGCGCCCTGGGGCTGGACTGGACCACTGACTTGCGCGGCGCCCGCGCCCGGGTCGGCGACAGGGTGGCGCTGCAGGGCAACCTGGACCCGGCGGTGCTGCTGGCGGAGCCGGCGCGCATCCGCGCCGAGGTGGCCGCGGTGCTGGAATCCTACGGCCGCGGTCCGGGACATATCTTCAATCTGGGTCACGGCATCACGCCGCAGGTGGATCCGGAGCACGCGCGGGCGATGATCGAGGCAGTAGTGGAGCTGTCGCCCCTGTACCACTCCTGACCAGTGTCCTGTCTGGCTGTTCAGTTCTGTGACCGCGCTCACAGCTTTTGTGTGTACCGGTATTCATTCCGCCGTGTTATAAATATGCCCGGTGGAGCTTTACTTCTGCTTCGCCCTCCCGACCCACCTTATCCGGCGGTAGCAGCGTGGCGATTGAACAGGCAAAAGTCTTGGTAGAGGATCTGCAGCGCGGCATGTTCGTGTCCCAGCTCGACCGGCCGTGGACGCGCACTCCCTTTGCCCTGCAGGGCTTCTATATCCGCGACCTGGAGGAAATCCGCCAGCTGCAGAAATTTTGCCGCTTCGTCTACGTGGACGTGATCAAGAGTGTCGGCGATGTGGGTGCCAGGCTGCGCCGGCTGAGCCGAACCGACGTTCCCAGGGGGAAATCTGCCGCCAGCGGGGCGCGTAGTCGCCGCCCCGCCCCGGTCATTCCCTGCCGCCCGGTGCAGGTTTCCCACGATGCCTACCCGGCTCCCGCGCCGGTACAGAGCGAGGCCGGCAATGCCCGCAATCTGCACCGGCAGATATTGAGTGGTATGGATCAGGTGATGGCGCAGATCCACAGCGACAGGCCACTGCCACTGAAACAGGTCAATAAAGTGGTGGAGGATCTGGTGGAGAGCGCGCTGCGCAGCCCCGACGCCTTCGCCTGGCTGGCGCGGGTGCGGGAGAAGGACGAGCACACCTACAGCCACTCGGTGCGCGCCAGTATCTGGTCGCTGGTATTCGGCCGCCATATCGGCCTGCGCCATCGCGAACTGACGCAGTTGGCGCTGGCCACACTGCTCAAGGACGTGGGCAAGCTGCGCCTCAGCCCCGAAGTACTGCGGGCGGCAAAGCGGGATTCACGGACTGAACTGGCATACCGCAAGTTCGTCGACCACAGTGTGCAAATGCTGTCGGCGGATGCGGATATGGATTCCCGGGTACTCGATATCGTCCACTGCCATTGCGAACAGCACGACGGCAGCGGCTACCCCCGCGGGCTGCGCGGCGACCGGATTCCGGTGCTGGCGCGAATGTGCGGCATCGTCACCTTTTACGACGAAATCACCAATCCCCGCGGTGTGAAATCCCCGGTCGCGCCGTCCCGGGCGGTGACGCAGCTCTACGACCGGCGGGGAGCTGCCTTCAACGAGCAGTTGACGGTGGAGTTTATCCAGTCCATCGGCCTCTATCCCACCGGTACCCAGGTGGAGCTCTCCACCGGCGAAGTGGCTGTGGTCGTGGAGCAGACCTATGGGCGGCGCCTGAAGCCGAAAGTGATGGTGGTACTGGACCGGGACAAGCGGCCGCTGCCGGAGGCCCGGCTGTTCGATATGGCCGCGGACGACGATCGCAGGCAGAAGCTGATCGAGCGCGGCAAACTCCCCCCCGGCGACGGAGTCACTATCGTGCAGGACCTGGAGCCCAGCCGTTTCCCCCAGGTGGATGTGGCCGCGGTGCGCGACCGCTATCTGTTCAGCCGGCAGCGGTTGCCGAACTTCCTCTCCCGCCTGCTGAAACGCTGAGGGGCCGCACCAGCAGCGTCAGCAGTGCCGACAGGAGCACCAGCGCGGCCAGCAGGCCCGCGAGCGCTTCGACGCCGATTCCCCGATCCAACAGTACCCCCGCCACCAGCGGCGACACCGCCGTCGCCAGCACCATCGCCGCCTGGGAGACAGAGCGGATGGCGCCCAGGTGGCGGCTGCCGTAGCGCTCCGGCCAGAGGGCGCCCCCGGCGGTGCCGGTGCCCGCCTGGGTGATGCCGAGCAGCGTCAGGTAGGCATAGGGCACCCAGCCGTCCCCCCGCAGAGACAGCAACAGCAGGCCGGCAATCATCGGCACCAGGGCCAGCGGCAGGCAGCGCCGGGCACCCAGGCGGTCGACCAGGCCGCCGGCTACGAACAGCATCAGCAGGTGGCCCATGGCATAGCCGCCGAAGGCGCCGGCCATCAGCGTCAGCGGCCAGCCGCGGCTCTCGCCGATGGCACCCTGGTGGAAGAGCACCGCGGTCACCACAAAGGGTGTCATCAGCGCCGCCGGCAGCAGTAGATAAAAGCCCGGATCGCGCAGTACCTGGGCGCGGGTATAGCCGCTGCCGTCGCCGCTGCTTTGCGCCCTGCCCCCCAACCGCCCGGTCCCGCCCGCGAGGGCCAGCAGGCCCGGCAACACCAGCAGCACCAGCAATGCCGCGGAGACATACCAGGCGCTGCGCCAGCCACCCCACTGGATCAGCAGGGCGCCCCCGCCCGGCAGTATCGCCTCGGCCAGCGGAAAACCGACCGCGGCCAGGGCGATGACTTTGCCGCGGTTATCGCTGAAGTGGCGGCCCGCGGTGGTCATGCCCAGGTGGGTCATAAAGCCCTGGCCGGCAAAACGCAGCAGGAAGAATCCCGGCAGCAGCGCCCAGGCGGCGGGCGCGCCGGCCATCAGCAGGCAGGCGGCGGCCAGCAGCAGGGTGACGAGCAGGGCGCTGCGGCGCAACGGCCAGCGGTCCACCAGGCCGCCGCAGGCGAACAGCGCCAGGGCCGAGGCGAGCGTGGCTCCGCTGTAAACCATGCCGTAGTGGGCGTGGCTGAGGGAAAACTCGGCGCGCAGCGCACTGCCGAAAATCGAGATAAAAAATGTCTGGCCGAAACCGGATGCGGCTACGGTGAGCAGGGCAAAAAAGGCGAGATTTCCGTCGTGGCGAATAAATATGGGCAGCGGGAACATAAAACGGGACTCGGGACTCGGGACTCGGATGGGCAGGGTGCGCCGTGCGCACCGCTAAATCAGATCGCCGAAATGCTGCCCCATCTTCACCTGGCTCTCAGCCCGTAGTGTTTCCAGCCAGCGCACCTGGTCGGCGCCAAACAGCAGGATCACCGTGGAGCCGAGTTTAAAGCGGCCCATCTCCTCGCCTTTTTCGAGATGAACCGGCGTATTGTCGTCGTAATTGGTGGTGCGCACCCGGCGCTGGTGCGGGGTCACCAGACCGGCCCACACGGTTTCGATGCTGGCCACGATCATCGCTCCCACAAGAATCACGGCCATTGGGCCGGCGGCGGTGTCGAACAGGCACACTACCCGCTCGTTGCGCGAGAAGAGCCGCGGTACGTTTTTTGCGGTCACGGTATTGACCGAAAACAACTGGCCCGGCACATAGGTCATGCTCTTCAGGGTACCGGCAATCGGCATATGCACCCGATGGTAATCCTTCGGCGACAGGTACACGGTGGCGAAGTGGCCGCCGGTAAACTTTGCCGCGGTCCCTGTATCGCCACCCACCAGCTCCAGCAGGCTGAAATCGTGGCCTTTGGCCTGGAAGATGCGCCCGTTGTGAATTTCCCCCAACTGACTGACACCGCCGTCCGCGGGACAGGCGAGTGCGCTTTCCCCCTCGACGATCGGGCGCGCGCGCTCTTTCAGGGCGCGGGTAAAGAACTCGTTGAAACTCCGGTAGGCGGTGCAGTCCGGCTGCTCCGCCTCGGTCATATCCACATCGTACTTGTCCACGAACCAGCGGGTGAAGGGGTCCTTGATCGCCTTGATGCGGGTTTCCGCCAGCCAGCCGGCGGCGCGGGACAGGGCCCGTTGCGGGGTCAGGTATTGCAGTGTGGTAAATAGTTTGGGGTGCATAGAGTTATTTCTGGTCCGTATAAATTCTTATTTCGTAACTGCTCACCCCTGTAGGAGCGGGCCATGCCCGCGAACAGAGCCTGATCGCGGGCA